>CANPXI010000005.1 GCA_947585885.1 uncultured Bacilli bacterium | reverse complement strand
GTCCAAACCCACTACCAGACTCAGGTATCATAGATAAAGACTCCTCAACTTTATAATCTATTTTTTTAATAGAAAGCTTTACATGACTTTTACTTTCATCAATATCCACTATCTTAACATTAATAATATCCCCAATATTAAATTTATCCGTTAAATTTTTAACAAACTTATCAGAAACTTCAGATATATGAACAAGTCCAGTATAATCATCTTCCAAACTAACAAACACACCATAAGGAGTTACGCCAGTTATTTGTCCTTTTACAATATTTCCTACTTTTATACTATTCATTTTCTCATCACATGTTAATTATATCATACGGCAGACAATGTCCGCAACTTAACTAACAAAAAGAAATAAATTATTCACTACTAAGCCATTCTACTCTAGGAATATTTACTCTCCTACTAATTAAATTATAAATATCAAATAAAAAATCTTCATACATTGCAGCCTTATTAATATAAATTAGAAGTTCATTATCACTTAAATCATTAGTTAATATATCATTAACTGTATCAAAATAATATGACGGATAAAGAAGTCTAGAATAAAGCATTGCAAGACTATTTCTAGAATACTTACCACTTAAAATTAAACTTTCTATTTCATCATAATCAATACTACCTTTAAAAAACTTTATCTTAATATATTCAGCAATATCTCTTACCTCATAATCAAAAGTAAAATTAAGAGGATTATTTAAAAAACCACTATAAACATTAACAGGTATTCTTTTGTGATTTAAAGTTATCTTAGATGTATTTAAATCGATTGAAGAAACAGCATCGAAAAAATAACTAATCGCATTTTCTGCAAGTCCTACATAATAATCAAAAGATTCTTGTATCAAAGGATATTCCAAATTTAATTCTCCCACCATCTCTTCAAAATCATCAACTTTTTTACACCAAAGAGTACCCCAGTCACTTTCAATACTTCTAATATTATTACTTATAAGTAAATTATTAAAATAAACTATATCTTTTAAATCACATAAATCATTTTCAATAGAATTAACTCTAAGTAAACAATAAACTTCACCATCTAGAATTACATAAAACCCACCATTTTTATTACTAATAAAAGTATCAACTAAAATATTTCTACTATATAAATCATTACTTACTTTAACTAAAAAATCAATTTCATTTCTGTCTCTTTCATATCTGACAAAATAGTATTTTATATCATTAATATAAAAATAACACCCATTATCAATATAAGAAATATCATTTGGATAAACATTATAATAATAATTTATAGTTTCTTTCATATAACTCACTACTAAATTATATGAAAAAAAGAAAAAATAAAAACTGCATATTTATGCAGCCATATTTCCGTTTGTTGGATTTTGATATACAAGTGATGGTCCTCCAGTTTCACTTGTTTCTGCTATTCTAGCATTAGTAAGAGTTGTTTCAGCCGCTACTCTTTGGGCTTCTGAAACTTTCCTCCCTTCTTCACTAACTCTAAGTTGTTCTTCTAAAACTAATATCTTATCATTAAGAGCCTTTATCATAGCATTTTTATCTTCAACTAATTTTCTAGCATTATCTAAAATAATCATTAATGGGTCTTCTTCCATCACGCTAGTATTTTCTACATTTTCTTCTCTACTGAAGAAAGTTTGAGGAGTATCAAGTACATTAGATTCAGTTGGTACTTCAGTTGTTTTAGGCATTTCTGGAGTTACTGGAGTATTCACTGGAGCACTCTCCATAACTGGATCGGGTTGATCAAATATATTAGTATTTGGTACTTCTTGAACAGGCTCAGTTTCCATAACTGGTGCAGGTTCTACTACTGGTTGTTGATCAAACATATTTGGTTCACTAACTGGTGCATTATTAACTTCTGGAGCCACAACTTTTTCACTCATAACATTTTCTTCAGGTGCAGGTTTCACTACAGCTTCAGGCACTTCAAAACTTGACTCTTGTGCTTTTTCTAATTTTTCCTTATCAGAATTCTTAAGTCCTATTGCTCTAAATCCATCAAAACTAATTACTTTTGCATTATCTAAACTCATAATTACCCTCCTTGAACAATTTCTTTCATTGCTTGTTTTACTTTATCCCAAATACTCTCATCAGTAATACCAACTAACTTATATACACCAGGTTCTTCTTCCAAAACTTCAGATATATAAACCTTACTCATTCCTTCACCCAAAGATTCACCTTTAGAGAGTATAACAAAATTCCTATTAATATCTTTTACATCAAAAGAATTAACAAGTTCTACTTCTTCCATAGTACCATCCATATTTTTTACAGTAATCTTTTTCATAAATCACTCTCCTACTATAGAAAATGATACCACAAAAAAACGTTTTAATCAACATTTTCTCGCTCTAATATAAAATATTTACACCCATATGCACAATTTTCTTTAATATACTTTTCTACTTTACTAAAGTCATTAATATCTTTAAAATTCTTATTACTCTTTTTATTAAATCCTTTAAGTCTTAACTTACCATATGCTATATCTCCAACTATATAATCATAGTCCATAAAATAATCAGTACATTTACTCATAAATTCTTCTAAATCAAAAGCATCATTATAATTTTCTATTAACTTATATTCTTTATCAAATAGTATCATTTACTTCACCCAAAATAATTATATAACAAAACAAATACAAAAAAAAGAAAGAAAATATAGAAAGAATTAAGAATCAGTTCCACTAATAGGCGTACTAACTGAATAAGACCCACCATACACTTCAGGCACACTACCATTAATAATTTTCATAAGTACTGGTACTTCCAAAGTAATAGAAATCTTTTTGGATAGAAATGGTAAAATAACTTGTTCATCCACAGTTACTTCTATAAAAGCTTTTAAAAGAGCGTTATTAATTCCATAAGAAGTAATATCAGTCCTAACATGACTTATTACACTTCCAATCAAACTAGTTTTAATAGGTATTCTAGGCCCTATATCAGATAAAATAGGAATATCACTAATAACCCCAAAAGGTATTTGATAAATCACTCCTTTATTAGTATCACTTACTTCATATGAACCATTCACTTCAGGCATATCAAGTAAATCTAATTTACCCTCTTCTAAATATCTTAAATTAACTTGAATAGTATTATTAATAGAAACAAGTGCTTGATTAACTAAATTAGTATCAAAATCGACACTTATAATCTCTCCCTTACTATTAGTAGTTGTCTTAACTAAATCATCAATTTTAAAATTATTACTAACTTGATTATCAACAGCCTTATTAATAATTAAAGAACTAAGTTTAGTAGTTTCAATTTCAGCATAACTAAGTAAAATAGGAGTAGCATATTTACTTAGTAAATAAAAAATAAAAGACACACATAAAAAAACTAAGATAACCACAATCACTAACATATCTCTTTTTTTAATTCTAATAACTAGTCTTTTTCTAAGTCTCATACGTCTTTTCATTAGTAAATTATATTAAAAAAAAATAAGACTATTCTAAAATAGTCCTAAATTAAACACATAATTAGCCATTATAACTAAAGTAGCAATAATAAATATAACCAAAATGATAATCATAATAGTACCAAAAATACTATTCTTTTTAACACTTTTCTCAAGTTCATCAAAGCCCTCAAAATCCTTCTTATTAAATGTCATAGAATTAGTATAAAAACTATTATCTATATCCATCTTCTCTTTTAAATTTGTTAACTCTTGAGTTTTTTCTAAATTTTTCTTTTCTTTTTCTTCTTTTTCCTTTTCTTTAATTAACTCTTTATCATCTATTTGCTTTATAACAGGCTCATCATCTTTTTTAATTTCTTCTTCACTTTTCTTAACTTGATCAGTAAAACTCTTATTTTCCTTTTCTTCTTCAATTGGAAGTGTAGTATCAGTACCATCTCCTACTAATTCATCAAGTAAATTCAAGTCTCCCTTATGAATAGTAACAGTATTAATTAAATCTATTAAAGTTCTCTCTTCTGTATTAAAGTCTTCTTTACTTGGAACTTTATCCTCACTTTCTTTTTCATACATTTTAATCTTACTTAAAATATCAAATTGAGTATCCCTAAGTTTCTTATATCTTTCACTTTCATAATCTACTTCTCTACTTTTTTTAGCTTTTTCTAAAACACTATTTAAGTCATAATCTTTTGGCGTAACTTCTTCTTTTACCATAGGTTCTTCTGAATTAGAAGGTAAAACCACACTTCTCCTAGTTTTCTTTTCTTCATTATTAGTTTGTTCAATATATCTTCTTATTTTATCAATATCAATAGTTTTACCATTACTTTCAATTACTCTAATATTACTTTCATTACTTACTTTAGTATTAAGTTCACTATTTTTAATATCTTGATATAAAGAACTATTCTTATTTACTCTACTAGGAACTCTCTCTTCACTATAATTTTCACTATTGTATCTTTCCATTCTAGTACTCATACTATTTCACCATAATAATAATACCATAAATAGTAAACTTTTTAAACAATAAATTGATTTTAATTATAATAAAGTATTATAATATCTTTAGGAGGAAGTATTATGGAAAAAATCGTTGTTGATAAAGAAAAATGCATTGGTTGTGGCTTATGTGTACATAGTCATCCAGAATATCTAGTATTTGACGAAATGGGACAAGCAGATCCAGTAGATAAAGAAGTAGCCCCTGAAGATAAAATGGATATATTAGAAACAGTTGAACATTGTCCTACTGAAGCAATAAAAGTTGAACAAGAATAAAAGTTACCATCAAAAGTAACTTTTTTATTTTAAACTATATAATTTTTTAACCTCTTTTAAACTTAACTTCCTATACTCTCCACTTTTCAAATTTCCAAGAGTCAAAAATGCATACTTCTCACGTTTAAGTTTTAAAGTGTCATAATTAAGAAACGCAAACATATTCTTAACCTGATGATTTCTTCCCTCAGTAATTATAACTTTAACATAACTAGAGTCTGTTTTTTTATCATATTTTTTTAATTTAAAAATCGCAGGCTTTGTTAAAGACCCATCTATTATAACCCCTTTACTTAACTTTATAGCATCTTCCTTTTTAAAAAAGCCTTTAACTTTTGCCAAATATTCTTTAGGTATATCATTTTTAGGATGAGTTAAAATATTTGATAATTCCCCATCATTAGTAAGAAGAATAATTCCAGTAGTATCATAGTCAAGTCTTCCAATAGGATAAATACGTGCTTTAGTATCTATTAAATCAACTACTACCTTTCTATTCTTATCATCTTTAACTGCACTTATTACTTCTCTTGGTTTATATAAAAGATAATATTCCTTAAGTTCATTTGTAATAACTTTTCCTAAAACACTAACACTATCATTTTCATTAACTTTAGTACCTAATTCACGCACTACTTTTCCATTAACAGAAACACTTCCATTTAAAATCAAATCATCTGCTTTTCTTCTACTACAAACACCACTATCACTAATAAACTTATTTAATCTTTTCATACAATTCACCAACAAAACAATTATAAATTATTATTTTAAAAAAGGCAACTTATCCTTAAGTTTACTAATCTTACTTTCACTTTTTAAAACATAAATTGGAGTACTTCCTATAAATTCATCCTTAACATATACTTTTGCTTCACCAACAATATCTCCACTGTCAAATTTCTTTTTCTTTACAATCTCCATCTTTACATCAATTTTGTCAACTTCACTTTTATTTAACATAACATAAAAATCTTCTTTAATATACAAGTGATGCTCCTTATAATAACTTTCATCACACATAAAATTATACTTATCTAATACCTTATACTTATCATATTCCTTAAAATAACTTTCATATAGTTTTTTATGATTATTAAATCTATCAGGATCTTTCATAGTAACTACAATTAAATCTTCTTTAGCCTTACTGGCACTTGAAACAAAAATATGTCCACTTCTATCAGTATATCCAATCTTACCTCCAGTAGCATATTTATAAATACTTAATAACTGATTCTTGTTATACCAAATATGATTTTCCACATTACTTTCTAAAGTATATTTTTTTGTACCTGTAATTTCCATAAAAATCTTATTTTTTGTAGCATACCTCATAAGAAGTGCAAGGTCATATGCTGTGCTATAATTTTTAGATTCATCATCTAGCCCATGAGGGTTCATAAAAGTAGTATTTCTCATACCTATTCTGCTTGCTGTCTCATTCATTTCATTAATAAAATTATCATAACCTAAAGTATTGTAAGCAATAACCATCGCTGCATCATTACCACTTCTTAAATTAAGTCCAACAAGTAAATCATATAAAGTCATACACTCCCCTTGATCTATATAAATCATAGACCCATATACTTTACTAACCTCTTCTCCTGCACACAAAATACTAGTTACTGGATAATTTTCAAGTGCTACTATACTAGTCATAATCTTTGTAGTACTAGCAATAAGCATCTTTTCATTCATATTCGAGCTCCCTAGTACCCTACCAGAACTATTATCCATAACAATAAAAGATTCATAAGCAAAAATCTTTTCTGGAAAAAAACTACATAATAAACAAGTTAAAATAAATATAATTTTTTTCATATCAAAATATTATATGAACCAAAAGAAAAAATACCACTAAAATAGCAGTATTTTTTCCCGTATTCTCTTTTTTATAATAAAAAATATTCATTTAGGAAAGTACTAACATACTTTTTAAAAACTGTAAAATATAAATTTTAAACTGAATAATAATTTTTAAACTTATAAAAACAAATTAAAACAAAAAAGTAAAAAGAGAATACTAATGGCTTATTTATTCCTAAATAATTTAACAAGCAGGAATATTGCTTGACCACTAAAGTTATATCATAAACTCTTCTGAATTAAGTTTAGATATCTCAAAATCTGTGTCTTGTATAGTTTTATTAACGCTTTCTAGTTTTTTTCTTACTTCATCACTACTAAAGTTTAAACTATTAACTTCAAAGTAAGAATTATTTACTTCAGATACTCTTCTCTTACTATTCTTGTATCCAAGAAGTCCTTCATAACAACTCTTTAACTTTCTTAAATTAGCATTATCCACAATTGCTTCTTGAATTGTCCTTCCATCACTTAACTTAAAAGAATTATTTTTTTCGTATAACACTTTTTTATGTCTAGATAACTCTTTAGTTAACTCTTCTATTTCTTTCATCTTTAAAAGAAATGTTTCTTTGTTGTCTTCAATAACATTTACTCTTCCATCTAATTCCTCAGTTGTTTCATTAAAGACATATGATTTAATGTCATATAATAGACTTGTAAAATTCTTTTCTTCTTCACTTATAATACCCATCAAAGCTTGAATATTAGTTTTCATTAATATCCCTCCATTTCTATAAACAATTATATTCATTTTTAAAACTATTAGGTCGCTTTTAAAGAGACAAAAAAACTGTTTATAAAACAGCTTTAAGATGTGTATATAAATAATTGTTAATAAGATCTAAGTCATAAACACTATTTTCTACAAAATAGCTTATAACTAAATCAAACTCTGAACTACTAAGTGCATAACCTGCACTTTTTAGTAACTTATCAACATTACTTTTATCAAGTTTAAGTGATAAACATAATTTGATAATAGTTTTCTTATTAGGTATATACTTTTCACTACACCTAATCTTAGAAAACAACTTCCTGCTTACATTAGCCCTTTTGTAAACTTCAGAGTCCTTTTCTCCACTTTTATCTATATAAGAAAAAAGTAAAGTATTAAATTGTTCATTCTTGTTGTGATTTAAATAATTTGTTATCTCATTCATATGAGTACCTCCTATATTAAACCAAAACAAAAAAATCTTGGTTTAATTATTTAACATATTTAAATCACTTGAAACATTTCTGTTTCTAGACAATAATATCAAAAAATATATTAAAATGCAAGCAAAAAAAGAAGATTACTCTTCTTCATAATTATAAGTGCCATGTATTTTTTCTAAAGTAGTTTTATCAAGTTCATTTACTACCCATTTATTACCATCTTTAGATAAATTAAGTGTAATAGTATAATCAACTCTTTCATCCATATTTAGTAAACTATCAAGTTTATACTTTAAGAATTTAGCAGCATCATAAACTTTATCTGTTAAAAACTCATCAGGGTGCTCTTCTAAATACATATCAGCTGCATTATTAGCTTTATAAAAGTCATACACATTAATTTTAACTTTTACAGTTGCTTCATCTCCATTAACTTCTTCATCTTCTATTTCATACTTTAAATCACTATATTGCATCTTCATTGCTTTCATATAACTTTCTTTTTGTTCACTTTCATAGTTACTTGCTTCTGTTGATAACTCTAAATCACTTACTACTTCGTCATCTAAATTTTGATATTTTTTAAATAATTCTTCTACCGCTTTTTTAGGTGAAGAAGAAAATAAAGAGCAACCTGATATTAAAAGAACACTTACTAGTATAACTAAAAATTTCTTCATATATTCCTCCTCTAGTATTATAATTAACAAAGAAGAGTATTTTATACTATTTTTTAACTTTTAATAAATTTAGAAGTTCCAAAAATTCTAAATGTCTACTAGTAAACCTTTTCTTTAAATCTTTAACTAAACTCTCATATTTATTTTTACCATCTTTTTTATCAAACCATTCATAATATAAATAATCTATCTTTTCTTTATCATTTTTTATACTATCTAATTCTTCTATAATATTATCTAAAATCACTTTATCTTTTCTAATCATATTTAATTTTTTTGTTTTTCCACTTATACTATAATTAATAAGAGAATCATTAAGACTACTTGAAATCTCTAATATTTCTAACTCTTCATTAACTAAAAACTTAGATAATTTATTCACACTTCCATTATTATTAAATTTAACTGCTACTGCACTTTTATCATCAGTCAAAATTACCATATATGGGACAACCTCAACATTTTTACTAGAAAATACTTGAGTTCTATCCTTAATAGTACTAAGAAATTCATCACTAACTGTTACTTTTTTAAAACAAAAATCACTTATAGTATCACTGCTCACTTTATAAACTGGGCATCTTCTAATATGATAATACTCGTCATCTTCATCCCAATCATAAAAGTCATAAAGTTCACTATTTAAATTAACTAACACATCATAAATGTATACCATTCTTTTTCCCCTTTCTCATACTTAAAATTATAAATATAATTCCTAATAATGTTATCAAACATTCACATCTTCTAATAATAAAATTAACATAATCTAAAATACTATACCCCATATTTAATAAATTTAAATAAATTATTATAAAAGATAACCCTATACTAAGAAATAGTATCCCTAATAAAAACAAAAAAATTCTAAACATAACCCCACCAATAAATTTTATTTCTTTTAATCAAATTTAATTATTGAAAAAAATCTATAATTTTGTTATTATGTATACAGAAGTGAAAAACTTCATAAAATAAAAAAGGAACGTTCAACTTGTTTGGGCGTCACCTATGTTGGTTAGCACCTAGTCTAAGCTGTAGTAATACATTTAGTTAGGTGCTTTTGCTTATATTTGTTTAACTATGATGTATAATAATACAAAAATTACTACAAATAACAAAGCTACTAATAAGTCTTTCTTATTCATAATAACCACCATCCTTTCTAGCCAAAACCTCCATGCGATGGTGACACCCAACTAGTTTACTAGTTCCAAAATAATTATAATATGCAAACATTTGATTGTCAAACATAATTTTTATTATTTTTTTATCTTTATTTTAATTCATCTATAGTTTATAATTAAAATATAATTAATTATAGAAAAGAGGATAAAATATGAAAAAATTATTAATATACATTTTTTTAGGAATAGTGCAAGGTTTTACAGAACCTCTCCCTATTTCTTCAAGTGGACATGTATTTATTTTAAAAGAATTATTTAATTTAGGCACTAGTGATTTAAACTTTGAAATAATAGTTAACTTTGGTAGTTTACTTGCTATACTTCTAATTTATAAAAATGACATAATCAAATTAATAAAAAATTTCTTTTTATACTTTAAAAAGAAAACTGATGAAACAGTTGCTGATTTCAAATATTGTTGGTTAATTGTACTAGGTAGTATCCCTGTTGGAATAGTGGGACTACTATTTAAAGATACAATAGAAGAAAAATTAAATAATATAAAAATAATAGGAATAGCATTTTTAGTAACAGCATTATTTTTATTCCTTGTAAGTAGTATAAAAGGAAAAAAGAAAGATAAAAATTTAAGTATAATCGATAGTATAGTAATAGGCCTTACACAAGTAATTGCCTTAATACCGGGTATTAGTAGAAGTGGTTCAACTTTAATTGGTGGTTTATTTAGAGATTTAGATAGAAGTACAGCATTAAAATATTCATTTATGCTATATATCCCAGTAAGCTTTGGCACTATTTTATTAGGAATTAAAGACTTACTTGAAATTGGAAACTTACATGAATTAATACTTCCATATGGTTTAGGTTTTATTGCTTCATTTGTAGTTTCATATTTCACTCTTAGATGGTTTATGGACGTCGTAAAAAAAGGAAACTTAAAATACTTCAGTTTATACACATTAATACTTGGAATACTAATATTAATATTTATGTAAAGGTTAGTCCTTTACTTTTTTTTACTTAATTTTTTAATACTAATTCCTCCGCCTATATTAGAGGACAAATTATAATATTCTTCTAAATTAAGCTCATAAGAGTGATCAATTTTATAGCAAAAATCATCAAATTCTTTTAAAGTCCTAGGAAAAAAATCTTCATAATAATAGTAAGCTTTTATTCTATTTGTAGCGTAACATATATTTTTATTTGGTAAATATAAAAATGGTTTAAAAATTAAACATTCATTACCTTTTTTAAATCTTTCACCACTAACCGCACATAAAAACTCTTTAGCTGCTTTAACTAAATGTATATTAGAGTAATAAATAACTTTTTCACCAGGAAAAACATAATCACTAACATTTTCATCTTCTAAAAGTTCATTTTCCATAATCATATAGCCTAATTTTTTACTATCACTATATATTTTAAGAGGTATGCCATACATCAAATTATCAAATTCTTCTAAAAGTTTCTCTTTTAAAGGACTTGGTACAAGACATATTTCATTATAACTATAATCATAAATACTTTTCATACTAAGTCCCCCTTGCTATTAAAATTATAACAATAAAGACATTAAAAATCAATTTTTCTTTTATTATTTTTGTATACCAATAAACACTATTTGTTTATTACTATGACTTATGCATGTAATAAGTGCAATATAATTACCTATACTTTCTCTTTTAATTTTAACTTTACCTGTTTTATTAACTTCATAATTATTTACTATTTCATACTCATACTTTACCCCTTCATAATACAAATATACTTTAGCCCCATTATAAAGCTTATATAAATTTCTAAAATAAGAACTATCCATATTCCCAGCATGTGAAGCAAGTATAACTGTACCATTTTCTATATCAGGTGTATCTGATTCATTTAACAAAAGAATATTTAAGTTAACATTATTTAAATATGAACCCTTTTCATAAATTCCTCTTTTTAAATTAATACTAGGTATTTCTAATGCCATAAAATATTCTTCATTCTTATTCTCAACTTTTACTTCTTCATTATGAATAAAATCATCTACACTAGTATTAATAGAAATAACTTCTTCTTCCTTTCTTACACTTAAAGATAAACCTAAAATAATACCTGCACACATTAATAAAAATGAAATTACACTAACTAATCTTTTTTTCATAAATTTGTAAACCAAAGCCTAACATAAATATAATAATAGGTAAAATTTCTATAAACGGAAAACCATATTTTAAAGTATCTGGAACATTTACTATAAGTTCATCTTTCATTGTACACTTTACAATATCCCCATTTTCTTTAATCTCAAAATACATTTTTTCTTTATTAAGTTTATACCCTTCTGGTGCTTCTTTTTCTAAAATATAATATTTTCCTAGAGGTAACTCATAAATAACTATATTACCATCTTCATCTGTTCTACCACTAAAAATCAATCTATCAAATTCATCATATATTTCTATTAAAGTATCAGGTAACCCATTACTTTCTGAAATATCAGTTTTCTTAAAATCTAATTCACCTTTAGGTATATAATTAATTAAAGTAGTTTTATATTCTATAGTACCAGTATATTGATCTTTATATTCAAGTTCAAAATCATATCTATTTAAATCTAATACATGACTACTATCAGTTTCTAATTCTTTTAAATAATAACTTCCTAAATATAAGTTATCTATAAAAGCATTACCATCGTTATCAGTAACTAAAGTCTTAATTAAAGTTCCCTTTTGATAAATAACATTACCAAAGTTATCTAAAATATCTTTTGAAGCAAAAAGTCCAATCTTAACATTAGGTAAATCTACTTTTTCATAAACATACCCGTCTTCATAAACTAACTTTTCGCCTAGTTTCTTAATACTAACTTTCCCTTTAACAGGAGTATTTGAAAACTTAATAGTAATTACCCCATCACTCATATCAGATTCTTTACTCACTGTAAACTTATACTTTTCTTTATTCCATAAATAACCATTAATTACTTGGTCTACTTCTTCTAAATAATACTCTCCCATTTTTAAAGCATCATTAGTTATAAAATATCCATCCTTATTAGTAGTAAAAATACATTCCTCATTTTCACAAACATAACTATTATCTGTAATACTAAAAATCTTAAACTTAATATTATCTAATTTAATAGTCTTATTTGTATCAGCATCTACTTTTACAACCTTTACTCTAGCACCAACAGTATCTAAGTTTATTGTCGCTTCCACTTCATCTTCAAGTCTTAACTTAGCCATTTTTTGTGATTTATTATCGTCTCCTAAATATATAATTGTATCATCTGTTTGATAATATTTCTTTTTTAAAGTTATTTTAGTTTTACCTTCTTTAGGTATAATATGTAAAACATTATCACTACTAATCCATACATTATTGCCACCTTTATCTTCTATTTCAAATCCATTTAAAACACCATTACTGTCTTTTATAGTAATCTCTTCTCCCATAAATGCTTCATAACTTTTACCATCAAAAGAAGGTTTAATTTTATGTTTTTGAATTAAAGATAATATTTGATTTCTTTCATAATTAACATTTATATTATCTCCCCATCCACTTGCTTTTGTCCAAAACTCAATAATTTGTCCACCTTTACCATTACCAGTTAACTCCCAAATAAGTGCTTGAGTAGCCATTCTATATTTTTTAGTTTGATGCCCTTTATATTCATATCCATAATAAGCTACTAAAGCAATATAATCATTAATACTTTTACTATAAGGACTTTTTACATAACCTGTGTTACCTACATAATTATTAGTACTAATATGCACTTCAGGCTCAATACAATAAACAACACTGCCATTAATTGAATAAAAGCCTAATTGATCAGATTGATAATCTTTGCCTCCTCCTCTTCTTGTAAACCAAATATCATCATACTTTTGTATAACTAACTTATCATTTGCTTCTGCTTTAACTTTTTGAATAGGCATAAATAAAACACATAATAACATGCAAAGTAAAACTTTTTTAAAGCTAAAACATTCACAAATACGTTTAACTAACATTATATTTATTTCTCCTTTCTTAACCCCTCTAATTACTTTATACGACAAGAATGTTTAAAAACGCTTTTATTTTATTTTCTTTACATTTATTTTACAAAATAAAAACTCTAGTTTTACTAGAGCTTTATACATTTAACTATTCTAAGAAATCAATTGGTTCAACAGATGCAGGTTGTTCATTATTAGTGCTTTCTTCATACATACTTGTTTGAGCTTCTGGAGTAGGTTCTTCTATTACTTCAGAAGTATTAGTTTGGAAAGTATTATTTTCTTCTTCATCTACTTCTTCCTCTTCTTCTACAGGTTCTGTTTTAGGTACTCCATAACTTTTTACTTCACCTTTAGCGCTATCGTCTCCCTTGCTCCATAAAGACATAACTTCATCTTTAATAACATCAACATTAACATATAAATATTGTTGTTCATTAACAAGATTTTCAACTCTATTAGAATATACTAAGAAATTAACTTTATCTGTAAACTTATTAATATTATCAAATGCTTTATTATTATTAAGTTTATCATGAATAATTTCAAGGCTTCTCTCTTCACTAGCCATCTCAGCATTTATATTAGTATAATTAATATCTAAGTTTTTAATCTCATCTTTGAAATTTTGAATATCAGTATTATACTTATTCTCTAAGAACTTATCATCAACTATTTCATTTCTAAGTTCATTAACTGTCTTCTTATAATCTTCCTCTTCTACTATTAAATTAGATTCATTATATAAAACATTAACTAAAGCAGTAAGTTTATCTTCTTTTTGATCAATCTCTTTATGAACACTATCATAAAGTTTCTTAGATTCATCTATTAATGTTCTTAACTCTTCTTTTCTCTTTTCAATACCATCTAGAGTTCTCTTAAATGTTTCTAATCTACTATTGTGATATTTTTCTTTTTCAAATAAACTTTGTCTAATCTCTTCACTACTATATTCATTATTCTCTAAACTAGTAGCAGTATCTCTTTTCATAGTAGTATATTTATCCATAAGTTCAAATATATTAGAATCTTTTACTTCTCCATTAGTCTTATCATATTCAGTTCTAGCTAAATTAAGAAGTAACTCAAATTGACCGTTAACTTGATCAAATGATTTATTATCTTTAAAAGCTTCTAATAATTTATTTCCTAATATAACTGGATTATTATATTTAATCTCTAAACTATCATTAACTTCTTTTAGTTCACTTTCTAAAACTGCAAGTGTAGTTTCATCTTTAGTCTTCATACTTGTATCAAAATATGCCTTATTGACAAGCTTTAAATTAGCAAGTTCAAGTAATTCATTAACTCTTGATATTTCCGAAGTTAAAAGTGCTTTTTCACCAGTTAATCTACGTTTAACACCAAGTTTAGCATTCTTATCATTTAACTTAGTATCTAAATCTGCTAAATTATTATTTAAAGTCTTTAAAGTTTCTTCTAAATAAGCCTTTTCTTCTTCATCTTTCATCTTATCTTCTTTATCAAGATAAGGGCTTGTCTCTATAGTATTCTTTAAAGAAGCAATTTCTCCTTCTAGATATTTCTTTCTATCTTCTAGAAAATCTATATCTTCTTCAACCTTTAAGTCACTTAACTTAAATCCTGATTTCTTAACTAAAATTCCTATTAAATCTTCTAATGCTCTATAATTCATTTTTATCACCAATCCAATTCCATTTTATTATTTTCTTCTTGTTTTTCTGTTTCTTCAGAAATTAAACTATCTATCTTATCTATTACTTCATCAGTTTCCTTTTTTATCTCTTCTTCTTCACTATCTAAAGTAATAGTTTTCACAGGTTTTTGAACTTCTTCATTAGGTTTAGATAAATCTAATTTTTCTAAATCTTTTGAAGCTTTATCTATCTCATTTTGAAACTCTTCTAAAATATCTTTTCTAGAAGGTAATGTTTCGCTTTTTAATGTAGTCTTAACAACTTTAGAAACCTTAGGTGGTTCTTCTTTATTTAAAATTTCCTCCGCTTCCTTAACTACATCCATTATATCTTTATTATCATTAACTTCTTTTACTAATTCTTCAATCTTCTCTTCAGGTGAAGAACTATCTATTTCTAGAGTTTTCTCTTCTTGTGTAGTTTTTTCTTTTTCTATAGGACTCTCAGTAAAATTTACTCCACTACCTTTATTCCATTCTTTAATAAGTTCTTCTTTTACTTTAAGTGCATCTACATATATAACATCTTTTTTATTATTTAATGCTTCTATTTGTAGTCTCATAATCTCACTATTATTTAAATCTATCATCTTTAAAGTATTATTATCATACTTATCTTCTTCTAACTTAGTATTAATATTGTTAAGTTTTGTATTAGCCCTAGTTTTTTCTATCTCAAACTTATTCTTCCTTTCACTAATACTATCTTTACTTTTCTTAACATCTTCTAACATACTCTCAGTTTTAAGAAGTAAATCATTAGATTTATCTAATTTTTCTTTTGTTTCATTTCTTGCAACTTCCAGTTTATCCCAAACTTCAGCAGTTACATCACTATTAATTGAAGAATTTACAATCTTTTCAATTTTATCTAAATCGCTCTTTAACTTAGCTGCATATTCTTTTATCTTTGCTTCAATATTAACTTCCTTAATTTCAACTTCTCTAAGTCCTTCTAATTCATTATCTAAAGAACTAATCTCACTATCTAAAGAAGTTAATTTATTTTCTAAATAAGCTTTATACTTGGTATCCATTTCTTTTTCTTCTTGATTTACATAACTAGTATTAGAAATCTTATTTTTAAGTTCTTCATAATCTTTATTAAGTTTTTTTAACTCGCCATATACAGAAGTAACTGTCACATTTTCTGTTCCCTTTAAGGCAAGATTACCAAGTAAATCAATTCGTGCTTTTACACTTTCATAATCTTTTCCTTCAAGATAAGCTTTAATCAAACTTTTACCAACTATCTCAGCATTATTTTCCCAATTAGCCTGTCTAACTTTAAGGTTATCAATCAAACTATTAATAGTTTTCTTATCCTTGGAATGTCCTTTTTCTTTAACTAGTGAAGATATACTATTTTTAGTTTTTTCAAGCTCTACTTCACTATAATCTTTATGAACATCAAATCCAGCTTTTTTAACCAAAAGTTCTACAAGACTAACTACAGCCTCGTAATTTGTATTCATTCCAACCACCTTTATTTTTCTATATCTATAATAACACAAGGAAACAACATTTACAACAATTTTTTTCTTAAAAAATTTGACGAACAACATAAAATATAATATAATAAAAATCGCGTTTTTAAGAAAGGTTTTTAATAATGAATATATTTAATAAAATATCATATAACTCAAATTATCTATTATCATCTTTTCTAGGTTCTGATGGTATATTATATAAAATATATTTATCAAAATCATATTATTTGCCTGGAGAAAGAAATCAATTCTTTTTAAAATTAATGAAAGAAAACTCAAGTACTGAAATGAAATGTATTTCTTACCTTTACTTTTACATTAATGAAAAAAGAAATAACACTGAATTTATAGGTGCATTTACAGATTATCCTGAAAGAAATAAAGGTTTTTCTAGTATATTATTTTCTTTCTATATAAAACTTTGTATGGATGAAAATATAAATGAATTTTTAACAAGTAGGAAGCAAAGAAAACCATTCTTACTTTATATATTAAAAACATATAATTATGAACTAAAAAATCCTTTATTATATATTACACACAAAGACAAAATATTTATATGTAAAAAGAAAAACGATTTTACAAAATATTTACTATTTGAAAATCAAAGACAAAAAGAAATATTTAAAAAAGGAAAAATAATGGAACATGATAACTATAAAATTTTAGATATTTTAGATAAAGATACATTAGTATTAGATAAAGTATTATTATCACAAATTTATAGAATGGAAAATAAAGAAGAAGCATATAAAAAAAGTTTAAAAAAATTAAAAACAGACAAGATTTAAATTCTTGCCTATTTTTCTTTTTTACTAAATCCTTCTAATGCTTTTAATACTTCAATTGGAAGTGCAAATATAACTGTATTAGATTGATCACTACTTAAATCATTAATAGTTTCAAGTGTTCTTAAATGAAGTGCACCAGGTACACTACTTAAATTCTCTGCTGCTTTCTTTAAGTTTTCACTTGCTTCTACTTCACCATGAGCTTTAGTTATAACAGCTTGTTTTTCTCTTTCAGCTTCAGCAACACGTGCAATAACTCTTTTCATTTCTTCTGGTAAACTAATGTCCTTAAGTTCAACATTTTCTACCTTTATTCCCCATGGATCAGTCGCATCATCTACTACTTTACAAATAGTAGTACTTATCTTATCTCTTTCACTTAATAATTCATCCAAACTGACAGACCCAACTGTATTTCTCATAGTCGTTTGTGCTAGTTGACTAACAGCATAATTAAATTGTTCTACTGCTAGTACTGCTTTAGATGCATCAAATATTTTATAATATAAAACTGCATTAATTTTAATAGAAACATTATCTTTAGTAATTGCTTCTTGTTCAGGTACATCCACTGCTTTAGTACGAATATCCACTTTTTTATAAGATTCAATTATAGGTAAAACAATATTCCATCCAGGATTCATAATACTGTGGTATTTACCAAACCTAAACTTAATCCCTCTTTCATATTCATTAATTTGACGAATTGAAGTAACTACAAGAACAACTATAATTATTAATAATATAATAATAAAAGCTCCCATTACTCCTCACCTCCTTCTATTTTATTTTGAATATTCACATTACTTATTGAATCAAATCTCTTAGTAATCTTATCAGTAGTTATGTGAATATCTCTTACATCTTTACTAACAGTTTCTATATGAGTACTTAACTTATCCCATCTATCTTTATATCTTAAAAATTCCTCCCCAAGCTTATTAAGTTCACTATGAATAACACCAGCGTATTTATCTCTTTCCATACCCATTAAAATAGCTTCAATAACAGTAAGAAGTGACATAAGTGTAGTAGGACTAGCTATATAAACTCTTTTTTGATAAGCATAATTGATTAAAGATGAATGATATGCATTAATCTCTGCAAAAATAGCCTCAGCTGGTAAAAACATAATAGCTTGTTCACTAGTTTCTCCAAAAATAATATATTTACTACTAATCGCATCTATATGCTTTTTAACATCAGCTTCAAATAATCTTTCTCTTCTCTTTCTTTCATCTTCTCCAATACCTTTTTCAAGCATATATCTATAATTTTCGAGTGGAAACTTACTATCAATACAAATATTACCTAAAGGACTAGGAGCATGTACTATTGCATCTGCTATAACCCCTGTACTTAAAGTATATTGTAAATGATAAATTTTATCATTATTTTCACCAAAAATACTAGCAAGTATATGACTTAAATTAACTTCTCCAAAAATACCCCTACTTTTTTTATCAGTTAATACAGTTTGTAAACTTACTATATCATTACTTAAACTATCTATCTTCTTTTGTGCTTCATCTATTCTAGCAAGTCTCTCTAAAACATTATTAAAAGTCTTATTAGTTTTTTCAAAATTAACATCAAGTCTTTCATTAACCCTATCGTTTATCTCTTTAAGTCTTTCTTCTATTTCTTTATTTAAATCTTTAAAATCATTAGTTAAAACTCTAGAAAAATCTAACTTAAAATCTCCAATTTCTTTAACTAAATCTGTCTCTATCTTACTCATAGTTAAAGTAATATCACTTTCATTAACTCTCTTAATCTTTAAAACTAAAATTATTAACAAAATTATAACTATAACTAAAAGTCCAATTATTACATACTCCATAAACATTACTCCTCAAATTTTATTATACTAGTATTTTTAATTTACTACAAATACTAATTAACCAATTTGACTTTAAAATCTTTTTGTGTTATTATGTTCTATAGAAACGGGATATTTCTTAAACCGGTTTTCGAGTTGATTATCAACCCTGCCGGTCGAAGTATCCCGTTTTTTTATGATATTTAATATTTTAAATATTCTTTGTAATCTAAAATGTTTTTCATCATTTTCTTTTAAAACGGTATCAAATTCAATAATATAATTTTTATTATCAATTTTTATTGGTGTAGCATAATAATCCCAATTATTATACTTATTTCTCTCCTTTCTTTCATATGCACTAGCAATTTTTACTCCATTTTCTATAATTTTATCTAAATTTGCAAATACTTCCATATGCTCCGTAATTAATTTTTTTTGTTCAGCATTTCTAACTGTTTTTGCAATACTTTCCTTTATATCACTATTTGATACATAAATTATTTCACCATTATTTTCAAATTTTCTTTTACCTATTTTACTAAAATTTTCTTTTGCTTTATTATAAATAGTAGTTTGAAGTTCTTTACTATAATCAGTTAATATATTAGATTTGCTTCTTTTTATTTTAATATCAGTTTGAAAATTATTTTTAATTTTATTAGCATAATCATATAATGCATCAGTTATATTGGTATAGCTATTTATTTTTATTTTATTTTTCATAATAATTGTTCCTTTCTAAAATAAATACTTCACATTCAACGCTAAATTTGACTTTAAAACTTATTCGTGTTAATATTCTTAGTAGAAACAAGTTGTTCTACAAACCGGTCTAAGCGTTGTAGTAACCCTACCGGTCAGAACGACTTGTTTTTTTGATATTTAATATGCTATTATTCCTAATAAAAACAGAATATTCCTAAAATCGGTTTTTAAATAATATCAATCCTACCGTTTAACAATATCCTGTTTTTCTATGCCTTTAATACTTTCCTTTTATCTACAAATACATTGTATAATACAAAATTACGTTTGTCAATATTTTGTTTGCTAAATAAATTTAAAAAAAACAACTTAAATATTTAAGTCATTTTATCTAATCTTATATTTCTTAGAAAGAATAAAACTAATAACATAAACAACAATAACTATCACGCCTACTCTAACTAAAATCATAGGATTTTTTAAACTATCAATTAAACTTGTGCCGATATATCCCCAAAAATATACTAAAGAAATTTTACCAATAACTAATGCCCAAAAGAATTTTTTAGTATCTACTCTTGCAATTCCAGCAGCAATATTAATAAGAAAAGCAGGAGTAAATGGTATAGCAATCAAAGTAACTAAACTACTAAAACTAATATTACTTACTAAATCTAAAAATCTTCCTAACTTATCATAACTTTTAAATTTATTATATAATCTTTCAGATACACCATTTTTAAAAATATAATAAGAAAGCATACATCCCATTATAGTAAAAACCCAAGAAATAACAAACCCAATAAAATTACCAAAAGTCATAAAATTTAAAGTTATAAAAACAGACAAAGGTAAAATAGGAATAATAGATTCAAATAAAATAAACACACATCCAAGTATTGCTCCAAAACTTCCTAACATTCCTAATAAATTTGTAATTAATTCATCTATTGCTCCAAATATTTCCATAATTTACCTCTTCATCTAATAAAATTATAAACTATTATTTTTAAATTTCAAGTAATACTACATTATATCCTAAATAACTAAGAACCATAACTGCTCTTTTACTTAATTTACCACTCTTGCAATAAATATAATATCTTTCGTTTTTGTTTAAGTAAACTCTATAATTTTCCATTAACTTATCATATGGAATATTAACGCTATTATTTAAATGATTTAATTTAAAATTATAAGAGTCCTGTACATCTATTATTTTTACACCTCTTTTAAATTTTATACTATCGTACTTAGCAGAATTCATAAAATATCACCTAAAATATTTTATGTAATAAATTAATTTTTGTAATAAAACATTTTTATAAAACTTTGAAGCCATACAAAAAACTCTTATTTTTTTAAGAGTTTTTAATATTTATTAGTTCATTCTTTTTCTATAAACTACAATTCCTAAAGCAAGTACTATCATAGAAATTAAACCAGCAACTACATAAGTTACAATGTTATCACCAGTATTAGGATTTGTTGTTTTAACTGTAGTAATAATTGCTTTTAAAGTCATACCTGCAGTTAATACAGTATCTTCTTTTAATTCATTACCTTCTCCATCAGTAAAACTTACTTTAAATCCAGCATCTTCAATCTCTTTAATATCAAGTCCTACTACTTCTTTAATAGTTTGTCCTTTAAATATAACTATTGGAACTTCTTCTGTTTCTTCACCATCATAAACAACCATCGCATTTAATTTTATAGTTTCTACTTTAGTGTTTTCATGTGCT
>CANPXI010000004.1 GCA_947585885.1 uncultured Bacilli bacterium | reverse complement strand
GGCGTGGCGAAATTGGCAGACGCACTAGACTTAGGATCTAGCGGAGCAATCCATGGGGGTTCAAGTCCCTTCGCCTGCACCAGTGACGAATCTGTTCGAACTATTCGAACTTTATATATAAATATCAACTCAAATTGGGTTGATTTTTTCGTTATATGGAAAATCATCCTACCAAGAAAGGATGGTGTCTATGATAAACATTATTGAGCAAGAAATTACAATTGAAGAATCTTTAAAGCAAAGATTAGAGTTTATTTGTGAGTTTTCACATACTACTCCAACATTTATAAATGGTAGTATTCATAAGGTGGCAAAAACAAATTTGTCTTATGTAGAACCTCACAAGATAATCATTAAAGGTATAACATTTCTTGCTTTTAATTATTCTAATGAGATTTATATTAAGAATTTATCACAAAAGATTAAGATATCAGAATTAGAAGACTATCTAAAAGGCATTTAATTTGGTAATAATTGACATTTCTAAAGAAAGTGATAGAATATTCTTCAAGAGATTTCAAGTCTATTTGATGAGGAATAGATGAGAAAAAGGGTAATTTATATTAAACTTTAAGAGGTGTCAGTAGTATTAAACACTTAATACTTTTGACACCTTTTTTGTTAAGAATTAAAGGGAGATGATAATAAATGGAAGAAAAGAAATTATGTGGACTATATATGAGAGTTTCAACAGAAGACCAGGCTCGTGAGGGTTTTAGTTTACCAGAGCAAAAAGAAAGATTAGAAACATTTTGTAAATTTAAAGGTTATACTATTGTAGATTATTATACAGATGCTGGAATTAGTGCTAAAACAGGTAATTTTAGGCCTGAATTTGAAAGATTAAAGGAAGATATCAAAAATAAGAAAATAAACACCATAGTAGCCTTAAAACTAGATAGAATAACAAGAAGTATTTATGATTGGGAAAAGCTAATGACTTTTCTTGATGAAAATGATGCATATCTTGATTGTGCTAATGATGAAATAAATACAACTAATGCCAATGGTAAAATGGTATCTCGTTTACTTATGTCAGTATCTCAAAATGAAATTGAAAGAACAAGTGAAAGAACTAAAATTGGTCTAGCAGGTGCTATTAAGCAAGGACATATTCCGAATCAAGCTCCACTAGGTTATAAACACGAAGATAAAAAATTAGTGATTGATTATTCTACTAAAGATATTGTGGAAAGAATATTTGATTTATATTATAATGGAAATTCTTATCAAACTATCTCTAATACTTTAAATAAAGAAGAAGTTTTAGGTAAAACAAATTGGAGAGATTCAACTATTCTAGCAATACTAGAAAATGAGATTTATAAAGGGGATTTTGTTCATGGAAAAAGAACAAAACATCCAACATATTACTCTAATGTTGTAGAACCTATTATTGATAAAGATAAATGGGAAGAATGCCAAGTACAAAAGAAAAGAAACTCAAGAAGTTATCAAAGAACATTAACTTATCTATTCTTGCAAAAATTAAAATGTCCTAAATGCAATAGAATTTTAGGTGGAAAAGCAACAACAAAGAAAAATGGTAATTCTTATTACTACTATTATTGTAATGATTGTAAGATTACAATTAAAGAAAAAATGATAGAAGAATATTTTGATAATTTTATAGATGAATTAGTTGAATATGATAGTGTTGTTAATCAATTCTTTCTACCTATGATTAAGCAAAAGTTTGATGAGCCAAAGGAACAGATTGAAAAAGAACTAAAAAAGCAAAATGATAGATTAGAAAGAATAAGAAAAGCATATGTTTCAGGAGCATTTGATTTAAAAGAATATAATGCTGAAAAGAAAATAGTTGATGATACTATTACTAAATTACAAGAAGAGCTAAAAGAAACTGATACAAGTGAAGAACTAAACTTTACCCCACAAGATATACTTCTAAAAAGAGATATTGATTATATTAATAAAGTCAAATTAGAAAAAGAATATAAGGAAAAAACTAAAACTTGGAAAGATTATACAAGAGAAGAAAAAGCAAATTTAATAATGTCTTATGTTGATGAGATTAAACTAGGAATAATGAACGAGTATATCTATGTGGATAATGTTGATTTTAGAGAGTCAATTTGTAAACCTTGTAATGAATTATTTGAAATGGGTTATATTGATGTTAAAACACCTGCATTATTTAGTAATTTAGTAGGACATTTAAGATTTAGCAATTATCTTCCAGAAGAAGAAATAGGAAAGCATATAATGAGATTAAGACAATATTATGATGTAGGATTTGAAGAAGCAATTTACTATGTAGAAGATAGAATTTTCTATTTCAATTTTATTCATGATGATAGAGCCATAATTAGAATATTCCCTATGGAAGATTATAATAAAATTGATCCTGATATTAAGATGAAAGAATACAGATATGGAATTATTTATATTAGAGGAAAAGATGAATTTCAAATGGAAGATGTCAATGCTGCATTTGACTATATACCAGATGAATCAAATGATAGTGTTATTTATATGAAAGACCCTGTTCCTATTGAAATTGGTGTGAAACCTGTAAAAAAAGAACTACTATGTGAATAGGAATAAAATGCGAACACGTTTTGTTGCGAAGCAATGAAAGTGGGAAAAGCATTTTATAGGACTTATGTAATTTTGTTTTATTACGAAGTTTTAAAACATTATGAAGTAAGTCAAAAAGGGTTCTAGGGAATCCCTAGCCCACGAGGTTATTTTGATGCTTGCGTCAAAATACCTAGGGGGTTAAATATTTTGTCATAAACAAAATAGGCTCAAAGAAAGGATGTGATTTATAATGTCAGAACTTGCCTATTCATTACATTTAGGTAGTGATAAAAATAGAAAAAATGTATCTCGTGCAAAGGCAAAATCTAATGCTAGTGGAACTACTTCTTTAAGTAATAATGCAATTCAAAATGCTAGACAATTATCAAGGGTAGATAAACATAATTATCGTCAGTATGATGATAATCAGGATCTAATTGAAATTATAAGAGGAACTACTTCACTATATGATGATGTTAAAAATCTATATAAAGAAGAATTTGAAGAATCAAGATTAGAGTACAACTCTAAACAAACAAGAGATGATAGAAAAATAGATGACTACTTTAAAAAGATTAGTGATAATTCTAAAAATGATTTGGCTTGTGAAATTATTATTGAACTTGGAGATAAAAAATATTGGGATACTAAAGATGATAAATTTAAGCATAAAATGTCTAATGTTTATAAGGAACAAGTAAAAGATTTAGAAACATTAATACCTAATTTTAAAGTAGCAAGTGCCATTATTCATTATGATGAAACAAGTCCACATATGCATATTGTTGGTGTTCCAATAAAATATAAAAGTAAAAATGGTATGTCTAAACAAGTTGGTAAATCAGATGTGTTTACTAAAACAAAACTAATTGAACTACAAGATAAAATGAGAACATTATGCATTGCAAGTTTTAATAAGGAATATGGTTTGAATAATGTTTTAAAGACAAAGAAAAAAGGTAGAAACAAAGATATCAATGTAAAAGATATGGATGGATATGCCGAAATGCAGGAAGAAATATCTAAAAATCAAGAACGATTAGAAAAGGCAAATGTAAAATCAAAAGAACTAGATAATAATTCTAATGAAGTTAAAGAAATAGTAGATAATTTAAAGACTACCATAACTAACAAAGATAAGTATGTTTTAAAACAAGATGATAAGGAAAAGATAGTTAGTTTTATTCAGCAAGTAAATTCTACTAATGATGAATATAAGAAAATGCAAAAGTTATCAGTAACACTTAGTGATGTTGATACTGAATTACATGATAATAGAGAAAAAATTAAAATACTAACTGAAAATAATGATGCTTTGAATATTAAGGTTAAATCACTTGAAAAAAAGGTAGATAAACAAGAAGATGAAATAGATGATTTAAAAGAAGAAAATTCTAAATTAAAACAGACAATCAATTATTTTGAAAATTTATTCAGTAAGTTAGTAAGTTTTATCAAAAAACGAATTTTTGGTAAGGAAAAGGATCGAGAAGATTATATGCATTTTTCTAAAGAGCTTTATGAACATGGAATATTTAGAGATGAAACAATAGAAGATATTCAAGATGATTATATATTTGCTAAAGAACATGACAATGAGAAAAATAAAGATGATTTAGATATGGAAATTTGATGTAACCTATTTTTCTTTTTTTATTATAAATTAAAGACTAATAATCAATTTTATAGTATAATTATAAATAGAAAAAAACTTTAATGGAGTGGTAAGAGTATGAAAGATGTTATGAAAACAAATATATATGATGTTAATGATACAATAATTATTGTTGGTAGTTGCTTAAAATATATGCAACCAAAAGGATTTGAAAAATTGAAATTACTTTCAAATAATATTTATGAATTATGTCTTGAAGAAACTCATATAAATATGGCTATTACTAAAATTGGAGGAATGTTAAGAACAAATAAAATTCATAAAATTATTTTTGCATCTGTTGATAAATCACCACATTGTATACAGATGCATTACATACAAGATGAATTAAAAAAGATGATGAATATTGAAAATATTATTTTTAAAAATTATGTAATAGTTAACAATGAATTAGAAGAAATAAATCCTGAGATAATTTCTTTATCAAAAAATTTAAGTGAATTAAAGAAAAAAATTAATAATCGTATGGAGATATAGTATATGAAAAATACGATGTTATTTGCAATTATAATGATAATTTATATTTTAACTCCAATATTAATATTTTTTAATAATAGTTTTTATAATATAAAATTTTATATACTAACTAGTTTAGGGATTATAATCTATTTTATATTTAAATTGTTTAAAGTGAATAACGAGGATTTGGGTATTAATAAAAATATTAATATATCCTTAAAAAGAAATATTCCATTAATATTAATATTTGTTGTACTAATCTTATTATTTAGAATATTAGGAATAAATAAATATAATCCCAATGAAACATTATTATTCTATATATTTTATATTTTTATATCTTGCCCTATACAAGAGTTTTTATATAGAGGAGTATTTGGTTTTTTCGAGAAGAAAAATAAACATAAATATTTATGGGTTGTTTTATCAAGTTTATGTTATTCATTTGTTCATATAATTTATAAAGATGTGTTAACTTGTATATTAACATTTATTATTGGGGTTATTTGGTATTTATTATATCGAAAAGATTATAATTTAAGTGGCGTTTGTTTAAGCCATATAGTATTAGGAATATTAACTATATCATTAGGAATTGTTAATTAATACTTACATAAATTTTAATCAAAAGTTAGATAAATGTGTTATAATTATTTATATGAGTGATATTTATGTCATTTGTGCTATGCAAGAGTTGTAGATATCTACGACACTAGCACCAAAATTGATAGAGAACTCGGACTATTAGTTCGAGTTTTTTTAACAACACATATATACTGACAATATCATCAAACATAAAATAATAAAAATTTATATATTATAAAAATATATTCTAAAGAGTTGATTTTCAATGTTAAATATGAATAATATTGATGATAGGCAAAAAATGATGCAATATTATAGAACAAGTGATATGTTAAATTTATTATATTTTTTTCCCCAATTAAGCCCCGTAAGAGATTTAATATTAGTAGAAAGTGAAGAAGATTATTTAAACAATAAAGAATACTTAGATAGCTTTGCGCAAAATAGAGTTGATACATTAAAAGGAAGAACTCCTATTTTAGGTATAGAAAATGCTGGAAAAAGTAACGGCTTTTATGATACTTTAATTAAAATAAAAGAAAAAGATCCACTAGGAGTATTAGTTTTATTTAATCTAATTAGCAATCCTACAGAAAGATATGAAAGATTGGCAGGAATATCGGTTGGTATTGATTTAGGACAAGATGTTATAATCGATGCTGTTTCAAAAGGTTTTGATGGAAGAGAAGTTTCAAAAAGTATATGTATACATGAAAGTTATTTTATTCCTTGGTATGATTTAAGAAAACTTAGCATTGAAAATTTTAAAGAATATCAAACTTATCAAATAAGTAATGATAATTATCAAGTATCGAGAATGGAAAGAATAAAATTTTTAAAGTCAATTGGATTAAATCCAAAAGTATTTTCAAAATACATTCCTAAAAATTATCAGTCAATACCAGATTTTATTTGGCTAAGTGTAATTAGAAATCTTATTAAACAGTTAGAAAAAAACGAAGAAATTTTAGCAAGTTATGGATTTACAAACTTTGCTATATCAGGACATACAGAAGGTAATGATTTTGCTCCATGGCAAATGTTTGATAAAAGTAGATACACATTAATAAAGAAAAAATAAAGCACTAAAAGTTTTATAAAATTGAATTTATTAATAACAATTATTTAACTCAAATTGATTAAATAATTGTATTATTGTTTTACCTTTAATATAGAAATCAATTAAAATATTGATTTTTTCTTTTATAAATTTAATGAAAGAAGAAAATGTGATAAAATATTAAAGAGGGAGGACTATTTATGAAATATAATTATCCAGTAAAATATGCTGCTATGCCAATAATAGAACAAGTTGGTTGGAGCCATGGATTAAATGAATTAGATAGAGTTTATGATGTAGTTTGTTATATAGTATCTAAATGTTATTTATTAAGTGATAGAACAAAATATAATCAAGATGGTAAAATTGAAAAAGATTATGAAGTTGTATTTCCATATCAAAAAAGAGAGTACTATAATTGGGAAAGAATCACACCATCCGTTAATGATTCAACCTATGTAGAAAAAGTATTTAATAGTTATAATGAAGCTTTAGAATTTGTAACACAAAAAAACAAAGAATTATGTGACAAAACATTAGCATTTTTACCATTTACCAAAGATTTAAAAAATCAAATTTCAGAAAAAACACAAGAATTTAACGATAGATTATCTAAGTATAAAAAATTGGAACAACAAATTTTAGCTAACACAGCTGATTTAGAACAATCTAATGTAAAAGAATTAAATGAAATAATTTTGTATAATAAAGGTAAATCAAAAGTAGTATCTAGTAATTTATATGAATATCTAAATTATTCTACATATTCAAAGTATATTGTATATTCTATATCTAAAGAACAATATAATAAATTTTTAACATTAATTAATAATCGAGATTTATCTAGTATTTCTAGTATTATTGAAAATTCTATACCAATTTTATATCATGACTTTAAAACAAATGAAAAAAATATTTTAGTAATTAATAAAAATGGTAATGTATTATATTATATAAATGAATGGGGATTTTTAATAAGTAACGATAAAGATGAAATCCCGCCTATTAAACTAAATAATATAGATAATAAAACAGAATACGTATTTACAACTGAAACACTTGAAGACATAATAATGAGTTTTAATCAATATAAACATGAGTATTTAAAACTAAGTGACTTAAATGAACCAACTTTAAAGAAAACATTACTTAAATAAAAATTAACAAATGATTAAAATATTTACTTATATATAATTTTAAAATATAATTTATTATAGGAGAGTGATTATTTTGAAAAATATAAGAGCATTAATAATAACTATAATTTTAGGGTTTGTAATATTCTATGTAACATTACCCGCAATAAACCTAAATAACATGGGCTTTTATACTTACTTATTTTCTTTAATAATAATTTTTAACATTGCAAGACTATCAAAAAGTGATATAAAAGTAAAAAACAAAAAACTAACAAAAATAAATATAATAGGTGATAAAATTGCATACATCTCTTTAGCATTAATACCTATAATTTTAGTATTAATTTTTCTAATAAACTTTATATGTAGTCCAGTATTTAATGCTAAAAGTTATCATGAGAGAATAAAAGTAGACGAGAAATGTGATTTTACTACTGATATAGAAGAAGTAGATTTTAATAAATTACCTTTACTTGACAAAGCATCTTCAGAAGTACTAGGTGACAGGGTAATGGGTCAAATGTCAGAGTTTGTAAGCCAATTTAATGTATCAGACTTATACAACCAAATAAATTATAATGATGAAATAATGAGAGTAACTCCAATTGACTATGCAAGTTTTATAAAATGGATTTCAAATAGAAAAGAAGGAGTTAAAGGATATATTACAGTAAACAGTGTAACTGGTGAATCAAAATTAATAAAATTAAATAATGGTCTAAAATATACAGAAAATGCTTATTTTAATGATAATTTATATAGAAAATTAAGATTTAGTTATCCATTTACTAATTTTGGAAGTGTTTCTTTTGAAATAGATAATGAAGGTAACCCTTACTGGATTATACCTACTATAAAATATACAGCAGTAGGACTAAAAGCGAAAGTAACAGGCGTTATTATAATGGACCCAGTAACTGGCAAAAGTGAAAAATATAAATTAAAAGATGTACCTACTTGGGTAGATAATGCATACAAAGCTGACCTTTTAATAGAACAACTAGACGACTGGGGAACATACAAAAACGGTTTCATAAATAGCATATTTGGTCAAAAAGACGTAGTAAATACAACAGACGGATATAACTACTTAGTAATGAATGATGACGTATACCTTTATACTGGTATAACTAGTGTAGTAAACGATGAATCAAATTTAGGTTTTGTTTTAACAAATATGAGAACAGGTGAAACTAAATATTACAAAGTACCAGGAGCAGAAGAATACAGTGCAATGTCTAGTGCAGAAGGTCAAGTTCAAGACATGAACTATTCTTCAACTTTCCCACTTTTAATAAATTTAAAAGGTAAACCTACATACTTAGTAAGTTTAAAAGACAAAAAAGGCTTAGTTAAAATGTATGGCTTTATAGATGTAAAAGACTATCAAAAAGTAGTAGTAACTGATTCTAGTAAAGGAATACTAGAAGCCGCAAATAATTACTTAAATAATGTTCAATTTGAAATAAACGATAACGAAATAACACAAAAAGAAATTATAATTAAATCAATTTATAATGTAGTAATAAGTGGTACAACATACTATTATATTGAAGCAACAGATAATAAAAAATATAAAATAAGTATAAGTTTAAGTGATAATTTACCATTTATAAAAATAGGTGATAAATTAACTATAGGCTACTTAAAAGAAAAAGAAATAACAGAAGTAGAAAAAATATATTAAAGTTTTAGAAAAAACTAAAAATAGGCTGGTAAAAATTCCAGTCTATTTTAATATATAAATTAATTATTTTTTTAAATCAGATAAAGTACTTATAATATCACTTTCAATATTTTCAATATCTTGACTATTAATACTAGTTAAATTAATAAGTTTTTCAAGTTCTATTACTCCCATTCTATATGACAAATCTTCATGTGGTAACTTCCTCCAGTCTCCATATTTCTTGATAATTAAATTACTCATTAAATTACATAAATAATCTTTATCTTTTGTAGAAATATTCCATTCCATTACTTCACTAACTCTTTGCAAACAAGTATAAATTTGTAAATAATTAATATAATTTTTAAGAATTTCATATCTATTAGTTTTACTAGTCTCAATTTTTATGCTATCAGCTACATCAAAAATATCTAGTAAATGTGTGTTAACTTTATATCCTAAAGAAGAAACCCCGTCATCAATTCTTCTTCTATAAAAATAGTCAGGGTTATTAAAATATAAAATATTGTTAGCATTAAACATTTTTGAAAAACTAAAAGCAACATCTTCCCACATTTTTCCTTCTAAAAACAAGTCTTTTATAGTATCTTTTCTAAATAACTTATTACAAACAGAAGGTGACTGTGATAAAACAAACTCTGGTTCCTTTAACACATTATGTAATACTCCTTTTTGTCTTCTCATATCTTTAAAATTATTTTTTAAATAACTATTATCTTTTACAAAATATAACCCAGTTACTATAACTTCAGGCTTATTATTTTCTAGTGCTCCTTCATACATAGTTTTATACATATCATAATTTACAAAATCATCACTATCTAAAAAACCAATATACTCTCCACTTGAAACTAAAATTCCTTTATTCCTACTAACACTTTGACCAAGATTTTTTTCATTTCTAATAACCTTTATCTTACTAGGGTACTTACTTTGATATTCTCTAATAATTTCGTAGCTTCCATCATTTGATGCGTCATCTACAATAACAATTTCATAGTCGCTTATTGTTTGATTAACTAATGAATCAAGTGTATCTCTTATATATTTTTCTGAATTAAAAACAGGAACAATAATACTTACTTTCATAACACACCTCACTTTTATATAAATAAAAAATATAATTTAATTATAACAAAAAAAGTACTATAATACTATTAGAAGAGGTTAATAGCTTATGAAAGATTTAAAAAACAAAAATATAAAAAGAATAATATTTGATATAGATAACACTTTAATACGTGGTGTTTCTTTTTATGATTCAATGAAAAAAACACTAGAAGAATGTAATATTAAAAAAAGTGTAGAAGAATTTGAAAAAGCAATTGATAATTATGAAAAATATTATAGTAGTTATAATATAGAAGACTTTAAAAGTCATATAAGTAATAAACTAAAAGTTAAATTAAATAATAGTTTTATGAGTATTTATTTTAAAAATCTTAAAGAAGTTGTACCTACTGATAATGAAGAAATAAAAAGTACTTTAGAATACTTAAGTAATAAATATGAATTAGTACTACTTTCTAACTTTTTTGAAAGAGTACAAAGAGATAGATTAAAAAAAATGAAAATAAACAATTACTTTATGGAATACTACGGAGAAAAAATTACAAAGCCAAATAAAGAAGCATACTTAAGTGCAGCTAATTTGTATAGTCCAAGTGAATGCTTAATAATAGGCGATAACGATTATTTAGATATAGATGCGCCTGCGTCTTTAGGATTTAATGTATTAAAAATAACAGATGAAAAAGAAAATAATTCAATAAATAAAATAAGTGATTTAAAAAATATACTTTAAAATTGATTTTTAATTATTATAATGATAAACTAAAAGTGTAATGAAGAATAAAAAGTGTTGGCTAATTATTAAGGAGGTTATATTATGGATTTTAATTATAGACCATTTATAGAACGTACTCCAGATGGTCAATACAAAAATTTAATAAGAGAAATACTAGAAAAAGGTGAAAGAACAGAAAGTCCCATGGTAGATAAAAATGGTAATAGTGTAGATACCATTGATTTAATGGGCGCTATAATGAGATTTAATATTTTAAAAAATGGAGCACCTATTATAACAGAAAGAGACATTTCTGGTTTTTATAAAGCAGCAATAGGCGAATTATTTGCATTCATAAATGGAGCAAGAACACAAGAAGAATTAGAAAAATTCGGTTGTAAATGGTGGAAAAGTTGGGTAACTGCAGAAAAATGTGCTAAAAGAGGACTAGAAAAAGGAGATTTAGGTCCTGGTTCATATGGAGCAGCATTTGCTAACTTTCCAACAAAAGATGGAGGCACATTTAATCAATTTGATGAAATAATAAAACAAATAAAAGAACGTCCAGAGTTAAAAACACATTTCATATCTCCTTGGATTCCAGAATACACAATAAGAAACACAGATCATACTCAAAAAGTAGTAGTATGTCCTTGTCATGGATGGATACATTTTCGTATATTAAATGGTAAACTAAGTATGACAATGTTCCAAAGAAGCTGTGATGTTTTAGTAGGTTGTGTCTCTAACTGGGCTCAATATTCAGCATTATTACTTGCAATGTCTACAGTACTAGATTTAGAACCATATGAATTTATTCATATGATATCTGATGCTCACTTATATAGTGATCAATTACCATGGGTAGAAGAAATATTAGATAGAAAAACAGAAGCTTTTCCTACTTTAAAATTAATTAACAAACATGAAAATATAAAAGATTACAGGGGTAGTGATTTTGAACTAAGTGATTACCATCCTGGTGAAAAAATAACAGGCATTCCAGTAGGTATATAATGATAGACAAAGATTTAATCACTAGAGTAGAAGAAGCTAAAAAAAATGGAAAACGTATAGGCTTAGTACAAGGTTCATGGGATTTATTTCATCTAGGACATCTTCGTTACTTATTAAAAGCAAAAGAAGAATGTGACTATCTAATAGTCGCTATGGATAGTGATGAAAAAATAAGAAAAAGAAAAGGACCTAGTAGACCAATAATACCTGAAAAAGAAAGATATGAATTTATTAAACTATTACCTAATATTGCAAATGAAGTTGTAATAAAAGAAGTAGACGAACCAAAATGGAATTTAATAAAAAATGTAAAACCAGATGTATTAATAGTAATAAAAGAAAACTATAACGAAGAAGATTTAGAAAAATTAAAAGAATATTGTAAAAGAATTGCAATACTTAAAAGACAATCAGAAAGTTCTACATCTGATAAGATTAGAAAAATAATATTATCTTCTAAAGGAGAACAAGTAAAAAAGATAAATGAAGAAATAGAAAAAGCAGTTGAAGAACTAAAACAAAGAATTTCTTATAATAGTGATATGCCAGAACCAATCCCAGGTTTAATCGAGCATCTAAAAGAATCTACTGATAAGATTTGTCCGGTATGTGCATGCGTGTACTATAATTCTGAATGGCACTATGGGTCAAATAAAGTAGACTTAAACTTGTCAAAATACGATATAGAAAATAGAACTGAATTATACTATGCATTAACTGAACATGCAGAAATGAATTTGTTAAAAAAATTAGGAGAAGTTAAAAAACTAGATGTACCTTTTTATACAACATTATTTCCTTGTGATAAATGCATGAAAGTATTAATAGATAAAGGTGTAAAAGAAATATATTATTTAGAAGATCATGAAAATAAAAACTGGAGTAAACGTTCTCATGAACTTGCAAAAAAACATAACATAAAAGTAGAAAAACTAATAAAAACAAAAACTTCTGTTATAGAAGAGTCTCGTGATATGTCTTCATATAAATATATATACCCACCTAATGCACGTACTCAAGAACAATTAGACATAATGATGCGTTTAGAAAATGAAGGAAAAGACCCATTATCTATAGATTACATAGAACAAGAAATAATAGAAACAAAAAAATATTGGTATATATCAAAAAATAGATTTCCATACTCTGGAGCAGAACTACAATTTTTAATAATATCAAAGTATGGAATATATGATTTAAATAGTATAACTCCTGAAATGTGGGAAGAACTAAAAGAAATATGTATAGAACTATCAAAAGAATATAATATTCCTGGAGGTGCCATAAATATGAGATTTGGTGACCCTTCATATTCAGGTGCAACTCTAAAACGTTTACACGTTCACTTAATAAAACCAAAAGAAGAGGAAAAAGTAAAATTTAGTATAGGTGGTCATAAAGAACTAAAAAAAGAATTAAAATTAAATTAGTCCTAGAAAGGACTTTTTTTTAATACAAAATTTTATAATTAAGTATTTTAATATTTTTATTTTTATAATCTTTTTCTTAAACATTTTTGAATTATATAAAAAATATAAAAGTCAAGTCTTTTTTGTTACTATTCTTTAAGATATAATGAAACTGGTGAAGTAAAATGGACAGTAAATTAGTGAGATTCTTTAAAAAAATAAATCTTTTAGAAGAATATTATGATTATTTCAAAACTGCCACAGTTAAAAATGTAGTCGTAGACACTACAGAAGAAAGTTGGAGTATATATATTGAAATAAATGATATGATTCCAGTAGAAGTTTTTAAACTAATATGTGATTTATCAAAAAACATAAAAGAAGTAAAAAAAGTTTATTTTATATTTAAACATAACTCACTAAACTTACTAAAAGATTATGTATTTTATATATTTCAAAACTATCAAGAAAAGTGTCCAATGTTAAAAAGTATAAATGAAACTGACATTATTTTAGAAGACAAAACTATAAAAATAGAAGTAGCTAACAATGCAGAACTAGATAAAATAAATAGTATAAAACCTAAAATGTTAGAATTCTTAAAAAACATGGGATATTTAGGAATAAGTATAACTCCTGAAATAAATGATAAAGTAAGTGCAGATGCTAAAGAATTAATAAAACAAAAAGATGTAACAGTAGAAGAAATAAAAACAACACAAAAAGAAAGTTCATTAATATTTGGTAGTGAAATAAAAACTAAAAAAACTGAATTGAAAAACATAATAGCCGAAATGGGAGACGTAACAGTTGAAGTCTTTGTTTTTGGTAGTGAAATAAAAGAAACTTCTAGTGGTTTTAACATAATTACATATAAAATAAGTGACTATACTGACTCTCTAATCGCAAAAATATTTACTAAAGATAAAGAAATAGCCAAAACTTTATCAAAAAGAGTAACAGAAGGCTCTTGGTATAAAATAAAAGGATATGTAAAACACGATACATTTACAAACGATTTAGTACTTAATATTAGAGACATCGAAACATTTAACCATGAAACACACAAAAGAACTGACGATGCAGAAGTAAAAAGAGTAGAACTTCATTGTCACACTACAATGAGTCAAATGGATGGACTTATAGATCCTAAAAAATTATTAAAAAAAGTAGAACACTTTGGCCACCGTGCTATAGGAATAACAGATAAAAATGGAATACAATGTTTTCCTAAAGTATACAAAAGTAAAGGTGACATACAAGTCTTATTTGGAGTGGAGCTATTTGTAGTAGACGATGAAATATTAATAATAAATAAAGATAGTGACTTACCACTTTTAGAAAGCGAATATGTAGTATTTGATACAGAAACAACAGGTTTTAATGCTACTGCTGGTGACCAAATGATTGAAATTGGTGCAGTAAAAATAAAAGACGGAAAAATAACAGATAGATTTGATGAATTAATAAACCCACACACTCCTCTTAGAAGTGAAATAACTAACCTAACACACATAACTGATGAAATGCTAAAAGATAAACGTGATGAAATAGATGTTGTTAAAAGCTTTAAAGAATGGATAAAAGACCTTCCAATGGTCGCACAAAATGCTAGATTTGATATCTCATTTATAGAAAGCGCATATAAAAAATATGATTTAGGTTCGTTTGATAATGTCGTAATAGATACAATGGAAATAAGTAAAGCACAAAACCCAGATGCAAAAAGACATAACCTAAGTGTACTAACAAAAAGATATAATATAGAATTTGATGAAGAAGGACACCACCGTGCTGACTATGATGCAGAAGCTACAGCTTTAGTATTCCATAAAATGATAACAAGCCTAATGGGTGACTTTGAAACAATAAGTGACTTAAAAAAACTAGTGGACCCTGAGTCAGCGTATAAAATAAATAGACCATATCACATAACAGTATATGCAAAAAATAACACTGGTCTTAAAAATATGTTTAAAATAATAAGTGAAGCAAACACAAAATATTTCTATAAAACTCCAAGAACCCCTAAAAGTCTTTTAACAAGCCTAAGAGAAGGCTTAATAATAGGTTCAGGTTGTGTTAATGGTGAAATATTTGAACAAGCAAAAAGAGTAAGTGATGAAGAACTTTGTAGTCTTATGAAGTACTATGACTTTATAGAAGTAAACCCTCCATCAATAATGGACTATCTTGTTGAAAGTAGTGAAGTATCAAGTAAAAGTGATATATATAACATAATAAATAAAATAGTCGCATGTGCTGATAAAATAAATAAAATGGTAGTCGCAACTGGTGACGTACACACACTAGATCCAGAAGACAATATTTATAGAGAAATATTAATAACTCAAAAACAACCAGGTGGCGGCTTCCATCCATTATATAAACCTAGTATTAAAACAATACCTAATGCTTACTTTATGACAACTAATGAAATGCTAAAAGAATTTGAATTCTTAGGTGAAGAAAAGTCTTATGAAATAGTAGTAACAAACTCAAATAAAGTTGCTGATATGTTTGAAGAGGTAGAAGTAGTAAAACCAGGACTAAACCCACCAAGAATGGAAAACTCAGTTCAAATAGTTAAAGACACTGTATACGGTAATGCCACAAAAATCTATGGTGACCCACTTCCAGAAATAATCGCAACACGTCTAGATAAAGAACTAACAGGTATAATTAATGGAGGATACGACGTAATATACTTAATCGCTCAAAGACTTGTAGAAGACTCTAATGCTCATGGTTACATTGTAGGTTCTCGTGGTAGTGTTGGTTCAAGTTTAGTTGCAACTTTCTGTGGAATAACAGAAGTTAACCCTCTTCCTCCTCACTATGTATGCCCAAAATGTAAAAAAAGCTACTTTAATGATGAAGAAGGTAACCCTTATAACTTAAAATATGGAAGCGGTTTCGATATGCCAGAACGTACATGTGAATGTGGTACTCTTATGAAAAGACAAGGGCAAGATATTCCATTTGAAACATTCCTAGGCTTTAATGCAGACAAAACTCCAGATATAGACCTTAATTTTTCAGGAGAATATCAAGCAAAAGCCCATGACTATACAAAAGTATTATTTGGTGAACACAACGTTTACCGTGCAGGAACAGTATCTACAATCGCAGAAAAAACAGCATATGGTTTTGTAAAAGTATACGCTGAAGACAAAAATATTACAATGAGAAAACCAGAAATAGAACGTCTTGCAAAAGGTATAACAGGAATAAAAAGAACAAGTGGTCAACACCCTGGAGGTATAATAGTAATTCCTGACTATAAAGATGTATTTGATTTTACACCATATCAGTACCCTGCAGAAAACACAGAAGCTGCCTGGTATACAAGCCACTTTGAATATCATGACATAGAAGAAAATGTACTTAAACTAGATATACTAGGTCACGATGACCCAACAGTACTAAAATACTTAAGTGACGATGTAGGAGTAGACATAAATGATATACCACTAGATGACCGTGGAGTAATAAGCCTATTTAATAACCCAACAGCACTAGGCGTAACTAAAGAAGAAATAAACTGTGTAACAGGAACTTTAGGTGTACCTGAATTTGGTACAAACTTTGTAATAAAAATGCTAGAAGAAGTAAAACCAACAAAATTTGCTGACTTAATAAAAATATCAGGACTATCTCACGGAACTGACGTATGGAATGGAAATGCAAGAGACTTAATATTAGATGGAACTTGTTCATTTGATGAAGTAATAGGTTGTCGTGACGATATAATGTTATACTTAATAAAATGTGGTATAGAAAAAGGTAAAGCTTTTAAAATAAGTGAGTTTATTCGTAAAGGAAAAACAGCAAAAGAACCTGACACATGGGTAGAACACAAAGCACTACTAAAAGAACATAACGTTCCAGAATGGTACATAAAATCATGTGAAAAAATAAAATACATGTTCCCTAAAGCCCATGCAGCAGCATATGTAATAAACGGTTTTAGAGTTGCCTGGTTTAAATTATATCATCCACTTAACTACTACAGGGTTTACCTAAGTATAAGAGAAAGTGATTTTGATATAGATGCTATGGTACAAGGACATGCTGCAGTAAAAACAGCAATAGAAAATTTAAATGCAAAAGGTTTTGATAAAACAAATAAAGAAGAATCAATATCTTCATCTCTAACTTAAGTATCAAAGAAAGTGATGCTACTATGTTTAAAATAAATAAAGACGGAACTGGCCTAATCCCACCATTTACAGTATTAGATGGAATGGGTGACATAGCCGCCAAAAAAATAGTAGAAGAAAGAGAAAATAGACCATACGTAAGTGTAGAAGACTTACAAATAAGAGGAAAAGTATCTCAAGCCTTAATGGATAAAATGAGAGGTCTTGGTTGCTTTGATGAACTACCAGAAAGTAGTCAATTAAGTTTAGATTTATTTAGCTAAAAATGTAAAGTAAAATGTAAAATTATCACTTATACTAACAATTACCAAAATTTTCCAAAAAACAGGAGTGTAGATACCAGTCACACAACACATGACCATAAGAAAATACCCGGTTTTAAAGCAAAAATTAACAAAAATGTTCTTTATAAATAAATTTACATATGCTATACTTGAATTGGTGATAATAATGAAAAGAGCTATTCTAATTGACGGTAACAACTTGCTTTTTAGAAGTTACTATGCAACAGCTTATAATGGTAACTTAATGAAAAATTCTAAAGACTTTCCAACAAATGCATTATACGGTTTTATAAATATGATAAATAAAATATTAAATGAAGAAAACCCAGAATACATAATGGTAGCCTTTGATAAAGGGAAAAACTTTAGACATGAAAAATATAAAGACTATAAAGCAGGAAGAATAGAAACACCAAACGATTTACTTATACAGTTTCCTGTAGCCTATAGTTTATTAGATGCTCTTGGAATAACAGCAGTAGCAATAGATAACTATGAAGCAGATGACATAATAGGTACATTTGCCAAAATGGCCGACTTAGATAAACAATATGATGCAACAATTATAAGTAGTGATAAAGATTTACTTCAACTAATCAGTACTGACGTAAACGTAAAACTACTAAAACAAAAAGACTACATACTAATGAATACAGAAACTTTTAGAGAAACTTATGAAGTAGATCCTATTAAAATGATAGACTTAAAAGCACTAATGGGAGACCCTAGTGACAATATCCCAGGTGTAAAAGGAATAGGTGAAAAAACAGCAATATCTCTAATAAAAGAATATGGTTCACTAGAAAACCTATATAATAATATAGATTCAGTAAAAGGAAAAACAAAAGAAAAACTAATAAACGATAAAGATAATGCTTTCTTTTCATATGAACTTGCAACTATATATAAAGACGTTCCTCTTAATATGACATTTAATGACATAAAAATAAAAGAAAAAAATAATGAAAAACTTATGAGTTTATATGAAGAATTAGAGTTCTATTCCGAAATAAAAAAAGAAGAAAAGAAAGAAATAAAAAAGGATATAAACGTAGTAAAAGTAGATGGAAAAATAAATATAGATAAACCTTTCTCTTTCTATTTAGAAGTAAGTAGAGAAAACTATCATCAAGCTGACGTACTAGGTATGTCTATATATGATGGTGAAAACATATATTACTTAAATGAACAAGGTATTATTGAAAATAAAGATATATTTGTAAATGCAAAAAGTACATATGACTTAAAAAAAGCAATAGTTGTACTAAAAAGATATGATATATCTTTGCCTAACGTAGACTTTGATACAATGATTGCCGCTTATTTACTAAACTATAATGTAAAAGAAGATATAAGTTATGTATCTAATACAAAAGGTTATGACATTGAGTTTTATGATAACTTAGTAAAAAAGGGCCTTATAATAGATGAAGAAAAATTCATAAATAACCTAGCAAAAAAAAGTATCTTTATACATAACACAAAAGATAGTTATATAGAAGAATTAAAACAAGAAGAAATGTATAAACTATTTACTGATATAGAAATGCCTCTTATAAATGTACTAGCAAAAATGGAAATCACAGGTGTTAATGTTAACGCTGACACAATAAACGAAATGAAAAAAGAAATAGAGGAAAAAATAACTAACATAAGTAATGAAATATACGGTATGATTGGTTTTGAATTTAATATCTCTAGTCCAAAACAAATGGGAGAAGTACTATTTGAACACTTAAATTTACCTCATGGTAAGAAAAAAGGAAGAAATGGTTACCCAACAAACCATGACACACTAGTAAAACTAATTGATACTCACCCAGTAATACCTCTAATATTAGAACACAGAAACCTTACAAAACTAATGAATACATATATGGATAGCCTAAATAAATTCATAATGGAAGATGGTAAAATTCATACAATATTTAAGCAAGCAATCACTAGAACTGGTCGCCTTTCTTCTGCAGAACCAAATCTTCAAAACATACCGGTAAGAAGTGAAGAAGGTAAAAAAATAAGAAAAGCATTCTTTCCAGAAAAAGATAGTGTAATTTTAACAAGTGACTATAGCCAAATAGAACTTAGAATACTAGCACATATATCTAAGTGTGACGCCTTAATAGATGCATTCAAGCATCACGAAGACATACATACAAAAGTAGCAAGTGATATATTTGATGTCCCTACTAGTGAAGTCACAAAAAACATGAGAAGAACAGCAAAAGCAGTAATATTTGGTATAGTTTATGGAATAAGTGGTTTTGGTCTAGGTGAAAACCTAAGTTTAAATCCAAAAGAAGCAAGTAAATTTATAGATAAATACCTAAACATGTATCCAGGTGTAAAAAAATACATGGATGAAATAGTAATCGATGCAAAAGAAAAAGGTTATGTAAGAACTATAATGAATAGAAAAAGAACAATAGACGAACTAAAAAACACAAACTATGTGATTGTAAAGTCTGGTGAAAGAATGGCACTAAATACTCCAATACAAGGTAGCAGTGCAGACATAATAAAAAAAGCAATGATAGAAGTAGATAAAGAAATAGAAAAAAGAGGTCTTAATTCTAAACTAATAATACAAGTACATGATGAATTAGTTTTCACAGTTCCAAAAAATGAATTAAAAGAAATGACAAATTTAGTAACAAATATAATGGAAAATACATATAAATTATTAGTACCTGTTAAAGTAGAAGTAGATTATGGAGATAACTGGTACGACGTAAAGTAGGTGCATATATTGATAACTTTAACGATGCTAAAAAGCTTCTTAGTTAATTTAAGTCTTAGTATTATAAAAATACTAGGCGCTTTTTTTGGCGAATCAAAAACTTTAATCGCAGATGCTGTTCATTCAGTTAGTGATATGACAACAGATATAATAGGTTTAATTGGTAGCGTTTTATCAAGTAAAAAGCCAGATGAAAATCATCCATTTGGTCACGGAAAAATTGAGTACATCACAAGTATTTTAATGAGTTTTTTAATAATATCTTTAGGTATTTCTGTACTAATTAATACCCTAAAAGGTAAAAACATGCACCCAAATATCTATGCAGTAATAGTATTAATACTAGGTATAATAATAAAATTATTACTTAGCACATACTTACTAAAAAAAGGTAAAGAACTAAACAGTAATATAGTAAAAACAAATGGTATAGAAAGTAGGTATGATGCATATTCTTCATGTCTTTCACTTATATTTGTAGTTACTTCACTTCTTGGAACAAAATATAAGTTTTTATCTTACGCTGACTTTATAGGTGGCTTACTTATGAGCGTGCTTACTCTAAAAGTAGGAATAAATATTCTAAAAGAAAATCTAAGTAGTGTAATAGGTGAAGTAGAAACAGATAAAGAAAAATTAGATGAAATAAAAGAAATAGTAAAACAAAATAAAGAAATAACAAAAATAAGAAGAGTAACCATCCTAAAATATGGCTCATATAATATATCTTATATAGATATTATAATGCCACAAGATATAACACTAAAAGAAGCTTATAATATAGAAAAGAAAATAAAACAAGATTTAAAAAGAAGTAACTTAAATATTCGTTATGTAACAGTAAATATAAAACCAAAAAAATAACATGTTAATTCAAAATAACATGTTTTTTCTTTTCATCAGTATAATCAGTATTAGTTAAAATTGAATAAATATAAGAAGCACGGACCTCAATAGAAGAAGTTAAAGTTCTTTCTAATTTAACACTTGTATTAATTTTAAAATCTTTCTTAATACTCTTATAATAACTAACTCCTTTTTTACTCATACCAAGTATTCTAACATACTCTAACTCACTTACCATACTAGCTTCCATCTTTGTAAAACCAACTAGAATATTAATAAGCATTCTTTTAACCCTATTATGAGTAACTCTTTTACTTTTTATATTAAAAATAAGTTCTTCTAAACTTTCACTTTTTAAAGCAGCCTCATAAATTCTGTTTTGAATTCCCTCAGTAACTAAATTAAAGCTTTCTAAATTATCTTTACTAGAAATAATCTTATACTTTAAATACTTAAAAATAACTGTGTCATCTATAACGTTAATATATTTTAAAGTTTCTTTTGGAACATACTTAGAAATATCTATATTATTTTTAAGTTTCTCTCTAATATTTAAAGCACTAACAATACTTTCATTACTATTTGTATCTAAAAATGAATTAGTTCTCTTAATTGGGCATACTTTTATATTATAATTATTTTTAATTATCTCTTTAATATAAGAAATAGCAAGTAAATCATTACTAAGTGTTACTTTTTTACCTGTTAAGTCATAAATAGCATTACTTAAACTACTAGGATAATTAATTCCTTTACTAATATACTTTTTAACTAAATTATCAAATTCACTATTATCAATTTGTACCTTTGAAACATTATTTAAAAGATCTAAGTCTGCACTTTCACTACCAAAACATAAAGTATCTATTTTAAAATTATCAAGCATTTTAATAGCCGCATAACTAAAAGTATCAGCAGATTGATTAGAAAAAACAAAAGGTATCTCTAAAACAATATCAATATTATTATTAAGAGAAATATTTACTTTATCCCATTTATTTATAACACTAATTTCTCCTCTTTCAGTAAAATAACCACTAAGTGCTACTATAATAACTGAATCAGGATACCTTTTCCTAATTTCATTAATTAAATATAAATGCCCATTATGAAAAGGATTAAACTCAGTAACTACACCAATAACATTCATACTTTTCACCAAAAACTATTCTAACATACTATCTTTAATAAAGCAAAAAACATAAAATAAAAGTAACAAAATTTAAAATTAGCCTTTCAAAATTAAAAATTTGCATAATTATAATATATATATTATAATAAAATTAGAAAGGGGTAGAGTATGTTTGATATAAGTAAATTAAGAAATGATACTGAGACAAAATTAACAATTGATGAAGACATAACATTTGATGAAAGTACTTTAAAAGATACAGATATAAAAAGACTAGAAAACATCCATGCAAGTGGCACAATAACTAGAATAGAAAATAGTGTATACCATTTAGTTCTAAATATAACAGGCAATATGGTATTACTATGTGCAAGAAGCTTAGAAGAAGTAAACTATCCATTAGATATAATATTTGAAGACAATATATCAGAAGAAGTAGAAAATGGAGAAAAACAAGTAATTTTTCAAAATTCTCTTGATATTTTTGGAATTGTATGGGAAAATATTGTACTGGAAGTTCCACTTCGTGTTGTAAAAGAAGATGCAAGTTACATACAAGAAGGAAATGGATGGAGCTTAAAAGACGAATATGAAGAAGAACATAATTCACCATTTAGTGAATTAAGTACTATGTTAGATATGGAGGGAAAAGAATGAAATTAGATTTACAATTATTTGCAGTACCTTTTAGAAGAACAAGTAAAACTGCTAAAAGAGCTCGTAGAACTCATTTAAAAAAAGATGCTCCTACTGTAGCAACTTGTAAAAATTGTGGTGCACCACTAGCACCTCATCGTGCTTGCACAAAATGTGGTTACTATAAAGGAAAAGAAGTAATTAAAACACAAGAACAAGAAAATAAATAAATTCTTGTCCTTTTTTTGACAAAATAATTAATAATAAAAAGTTATACTTATAAATAGGTGATGAAAATGAATAAAAAAATATTTTTAGTATCTATAAGTATAACTTTAATTTTTTCTATATTTGTATTTTTCTTATATAAAACAAGAGATAACAAAGAAAAAGAACTTTATGTAATGCAAATAGGTGCATACAAAAACTATGATAATGTAATAAAAAATACAAAAGTATTAGATAATTACATAGTTTATCAAGAAGATGGACTAAATAAAATACTAATAGGCGTAACTGCATCAAATCAAGTATATCAAAAAATAAAAACAACATATGCTCCAAACGATGACACATTAAAAAAGACACTAAAAACAAAAGATTTAGATTTAACAGAAAAAATAGAAACCTATGATAAACTCCTTTTAAATACAGAAGATAAAGAAACAATGAATAAAATAATAAAAGAAGAACTAAGACTTTTAAATATAGTATTGAATTAAAAAAAGTACTATACCTTCCGTGCAATTCGGAAGCCACAGTACTTCGTCTACTAACAATATAACACTATCTTAAAATATTGTCAAATTGTCTAACTGCATTAATTTTCTACAAAATAACCCTTGAATTAAAAAGAATACTATTGTAATATAGATAATTACTAAACACATATTTTTATAGGAAAGGAAAATATGAAATTCAAAGAAATAATAGAAAATGAAAAACCTAGAGAAAAACTAAAATCTTTAGGAGTAGAAAATTTAACAGATAGTGAACTACTAGCAATATTGTTAAGAACTGGAAATAAAGATGAATCAGTACTGGAACTTTCTATGAGATTACTAAAAGAAGCTTCTTCACTTAATAAATTAAGTACAATGAGTATTAATAATCTATCTAAAATTAAAGGAATAAAACTATCAAAAGCAAGTATAATAGTCGCAGCTTTTGAACTAGGTAGAAGGTCTCTTAAAAATATAGATAAAAAAGTACAGTTAAATAATTCAGAAAAAATATATAATTACTTTAAAAATGATTTTAAAAATGAAAAACAAGAAAAATTTTATGTAATATTATTTGATAATAAAATGAATTTAATAAAAACAAAAGAATTATTTATTGGAACACTTAATAAAGTAGATATACATCCTAGAGAAATTTTTAAAGAAGCAATAAAAGAAAGTGCTGCCTTTTTTGCAGTTATGCATAATCATCCAAGTGGAGATACATCCCCAAGCGAAGAAGACATAAAAACAACTGTAACTTTAAGAGACTTAGGTAACACATTAGGAATAAAACTTGTAGATCATATCATAATAAGTTATGAAGGGTACTATAGTTTTTATGATTACAGTAAATCACTATCAAATCAAAATACAATAATTACTAAGTGAAATATATATTAAAAAAAGCATAAAATATTAATGGTGATGTTATGAGTAAAAAAGATGAATTTAAAGAATTTGCTCTAAACAACAAATACTTACAAACCTTAGTAAACAGTGGAAAATATTCTTGGCAAGACTTATATGAAACATATGATATATATGGAACTGATAGTGAAATATGGTCAAGTTACAAAACAAAGACAAAAAAAGAAACTTCTTCTACAGAAACAGTAAAAAACTTATTTAATAATTTAAAAAATATTGATACAGACAAACTAGAAGAAAACATTACGTCCCTTCAAAAAGCACTAGGTTTTTTAGAAGAAATAGTTTCTCTTAGAACTGAAAAAAAAGAAGAAAAAAAAGAAACTAATAAAAAGAAAAAAAGTACTGAAATAGAAAGGTTTTTTGATGACTAATGAATTATAATATAAAAGAAAAAATATATAATGATCCAAATCTATTAAGATACTTAAGAGAAAACTCCCACTGGTATAAAAAACTTAATAGACACGTGCCTTTAGAAGAATTGACAAACGAAATGAAAGAAAGATATGGCTTAAGATTTAGAGATAAAGTAGATAAAATAGGAACAGGAATGGATTTAATAAATGCATTCATAAATGTAACAAAAGAATAAAATTTTCGTTAAATTAAAAAGTAAATTCTCATAGATACTAAAAATTCTAATTTTGTAAGTAAATGCTCGTGAAAACGAG
>CANPXI010000003.1 GCA_947585885.1 uncultured Bacilli bacterium | reverse complement strand
TATACAATAATGTTAATAAATATTGTATAATACAAGTATAGGTGAGTTTATGCTTTTAATTAATAATAAAGAATATAAAGTTTTATCTTCAGAAATTAAATTTGTTAATTCAGTTCATAACAAAATAGATGGGGTTTCTATTTTAGTTTCACTTGATATTGAGTTAGAAAAAGTTAAAGGATATGTTAGTTTTTATGTTGATTTTTTTAATGATAATGATTTTAAAAATATAGAAAATAAAACATATAGAGAATTACCTACTGATTTAAAATCTAAAATTACTATGATTGAAATTTATGATACAAAAGATTTTGTTGATTATATAGATAGTATAGTTGAATTAGAATTTGGCTATATAAAAAATAATATGATTGAAATGAGTTTAATCATAGATGATGAAAATATTAAATTAGATTATAAAGGAAATTTAGTTTTAAAATAAAATATAAATAATTTATATAAATCTTTCTTAAAGTTATTAATTCCAACATAAAGAGGAAAATGATAGTTTTCCTTTTTTATGATATTATAGAAAATATAAAAAAAGAAATGTATTGTGACTAATACATTACAATTAAAGTAAGTTAATAAAGTTGTTCACATACACCTGGGTCTGGTGCATAAAAGCAATGGTTTTTGTATCTTCCTGAATTTCTTTGGTTATACCATAAACTTTTACAAGATTCTCCTTTAGTTGGAGAATAGAACCATAAAGCATTAGTGGCTGGATGATAGTATTCACCTTTTAATACTCTTTTTGCTAGGTCTTTTTCTTTTGTAGTTGACCCTTTAAAGAATAGTGAACTATTTATACCAGAAAACTGATTTTTTTGATATATTACATCAGTTATTGTTCTTACATTTTTAAAGTCAAGACAATTAGCAATTGCGCGGTTAACTATTACATTACCAACCATAAGCATACCAAGGTCTCCTTCTGCAAGTGCTTCTGCTCTCATAAGTCTTGCACATAAGTCTAATTCTTTGTCTGTGTAATTTATTAACATAATACTCACCTATTTTATTATATGTTTTATTTATCAAACGTCTACTTTTTGGTAGAATATATAAGGGAGGCAAAATGAAACAAGTACATACAATTGAACCAATTTTTGATGAAAACTCTAAAGTATTAATTTTAGGTTCTTTTCCTAGTATTGCATCAAGAAATGCAATGATGTATTATTCACATCCACAAAATAGATTTTGGAAAGTTATGCACATTTTATTTAATGAAGAGATTACTGATAAAAAAGAATTTGTTTTAAAACATAAAATTGCTCTTTGGGATGTGATAGATTCTTGTGATATAAATGGTTCAAGTGACGCTTCTATTAAAAATATTAAAGTTAATGATTTAAATCTTATATTAAATAAAGCTAAAATATGTAAGATATTTGTTTTGGGTAAAAAGGCTTTAGAACTATATAATAAATATATTTTACCAGTTATTAACATTGAAGCAGTATTACTTCCATCTACTAGTCCTGCAAATGCTAGTAAAAGTTTAGATGATTTAGTAAAAGAATACAAAATAATTCTAGATTACCTATAAAATCATAAAAATGCTTTTCTTTTTTTTAATATTATGGTAAAATGTTTTCGTTAGGGGTATAATATAATGGTAGTATTAACGTCTCCAAAACGTTCTGTTCGGGTTCGAATCCTGATACCCCTGCCATATGAACTACTCGCTATTATCTGGCGTTTTATATAAATATTCTAGTTTATTAACTAGTTTTTTTTAATTTATAAAAAATTCTTAATAAATATGTAAAGATTAAATCTTAACTTTTATAATATATAGATATATAAATTTAATTTTTTTTGTCTTATACTATAAGTTAAAAAAAAAGAAAGATTTCTAATTAATTATAACTATTTCTTTCTTTTTAATACATTTATATCACTTTCTCCAGGAAGTAATACTTTTCTATCAATTCCATACTCTTTTTGATAATCTTCAATTATTTCTTTTGCTTCATAATCAATTCTTTGCCATTCACTATAAAAAGCATCAATTAATTGATATAAATTTGTTGTTATAAAGACTTCTTCAGTTTTACTATATGTACCGTCCATTTTATAAAAATATCCTAATTCATATCTTTTCATAAAATTTTCAAAAAATTGAATTAACAAATCAAAAGTTTTTTTATTTATTTTTATATTTTTATTTTTAGCAAGAGTTGGATTAGGACGTGGCCGTCCATTTATAAGTACTTCATCTGAAGCATTTATTAAATCAAAATCTATTTTTGGTCCGTAAGTAAAATACCAATGAACTTTAAAAGATGGTGTTTCGCCATGTGCCATTGAGCCATCTAAAAAACTAAATATTAATCTTATACTTTTTTCATAGTTCTTAATTATTTTTGGTAATTCTTGCTTTATTATGTATTCATAAATATAAAAAGCATCCACTATTTCTAAATCTAAATTATCACAAGGTTTATTTTTATAATCTAATGATGCTTTTTTTAATCCTTCCATTTTAAATAGATTTTCCATATTGTTTTCCTCTTTTCTTTATAAATGTTTATTTTAATCGATATAAAAAGTAAAAGCAAGAGTTTTAAATTTTTTAGTTAATAATAAGTAACCTTACTTTTTTATTATAATTAATCTTCTGAGTTTATAATTTCTTCTAGTTCTTTACCAATACGTTCTATAACTCCAACTACAAGTGCATTACCCATCATAAAATATCTTTTTTTATCTGACATTCCTGTATTAGTCCAATCATCAGGGAAACCATTAATTCTTTCACATTCTTTTGGTGTAAGTAGTCTAAGTTTTTTAGTTTTAAAATCTTCTATAACATGTGTTGTTCTACTAACTCCACTTTCGCTAGTAAGCATTGTTCTAGCTGGTGCATCTAAATTATCAGGAAATGGCATAGACCCTTCAGTATAATAGTAAGGTTCTCCATTTGGTTTTATTCTTGGAATTTTTTTACTTCCTTTTAAAAAGGCAAATTTTTCAATTTGGGCATCATTTAAAAAATATTTTTTATCAACAGTTCCTTCTTCTCTTATATTTCTTAAAGGATAAATTAAATTGTAATCAGTTTTAACTTTGACAGTATAAATTTTACCGTTTTTCATAATACCAGCATTATAGAAAGAACATTTGAACATATTACTTACTTCAATTAAGTTTTTATATTCTGTAATGCTTGATTCTGTTAATTCTTCATAATTTTCTTTAATAGGAAACTCTTTAATAAACATTCCTTTAGAGAATATTATGTCATGATTTGAATTTTTTTGTATTTTCTTATAATATTTGGTTGTTTTATGATATGCAAAGATATAAGTTCTTCTTCTTTTTTGTGGTAACCCATATTCTCCAGCATTTATAACTCTCCACTCAACATTATAGCCATTTTCATAGAAACTTCTTAGAATCATTCCAAAATCTCTACCTCTTTGTTTAGCGGGAGATAATAACAATCTATCAACATTTTCTAATAAAACAAATGGAGGTTTTTTTATTTCTAGTATTTCTTCTATAGCCCACCAAAGAACACCTTTTTTTCCTTCAATACCTTTGCTATTTGAAAGAGTTTGGGCAACAGAATAATCTTGACAAGGAAACCCTCCAACTAACAAAGTATGGTCAGGAATACTATGTTTATCAACTTTAAATATATCTACATTAGAAACATTTTTTGAACCAAATCTCATAGTATAGCAGTCATAAGCTTCTTGTGATTTTGTAGATGGTTCCCATTGGTTAGCCCATAAGCATTTCCAATTACCTTTTTCTACTATTTTTCCATCTTTTAATTCCACGTGATTAAGACCACAACGGAACCCTCCAACTCCTGCAAATAATTCAACTAAAGTTTTTTTCATTATAAACCTCCTGACATTTGTTTTATGTGTATAAATATATTATAATTTATTTAAAGGAAGAGATCAACCTTTACTAATAATATTTTATAAAATTTTAAATAAAAAAACAAGATCGAAAGGAGTATTTTATGAAAAAAGGAAGACTTTATAATAGACAAGAAATAGAAGTTATATCTAAATCTGCTATAGGTAAATCTATTACAGATATTATGAAAGAAGAACTTGTAACAATTGAAGATAATAAATTTCATAAAGGAGGAATGGGACAGTTAGTAGAACAATATCTTTTTGGTATTCAAACCAATAATGATTCTGAACCTGATTTTATGCCTGCTGGAATAGAATTAAAAGTAACTCCTTATAAAAAACTAAAAGATGGTAAATTATCTGCTAAAGAAAGATTAGTTTTAAATGTTATTAATTATATGGAAGAATGGAAAAATGATTTTGAAAATAGTCATTTCTGGTTTAAAAATAATACCATTCAATTGTTATGGTATTTATGGGAACCAGATAAAGTTGAAAAAGATTATAAAATAACACACGAAAAATTACTTGAATTATCTAAAAATGAAGATTTAAATCAAATTGAAAAAGATTGGAATTTTATTGTTGATAAGATAAAAAATGGTAAAGCTCATGAATTATCTGAAGCTGATACTATGTATCTTGGAGCTTGTACTAAAGGCGCAAATAAAAATTCTTTAAGAGAACAACCTAATACTTCTATAAAAGCAAAACAAAGAGCTTTTTGTTTTAAACAATGTTATATGACACAACTAGTGAGAAAATATATTGGAGATTATAGTGATGTTGAAAAAATATTAAAAAGTTCTACAACTTCTTTTGATGATTATATTAAAAGTGTTATTAATAAATATGTTGGGAAAACAGAAACAGAATTATTAGAAATGTTTAAAATTAGTAAAAAATCTAAAGATAGATATAGTATGATTATTAATAAAATGTTTAATGTAAGTAAAGGACTTAAGAATACTGAAGAGTTTTTAAAAGCAAATATTATTCCAAAGACAATTAGAATGGAAGAAAACGGAAATATTATAGAATCTATTTCTTTTCCTAAATTTAAATTTAAAGATATAATAAATGAGACTTGGGATGATTCTATATTAAAAGAAGAATTGGAAACTACAAAGTATATGTTTTTTGTATTTAAAAAGAAAGATAAAGATTATGTATTTAAGGGATTTAAATTATGGAATATGCCACAAGTAATTATTGATAATGTAATAGAAGATTTTTGGAATAAGACAATTAATAAAATTAGAAATGGAATAAATTTTACTATTAATAATGGTATTGTTTATAATGATTTACCCGGTATTTCTGATAATGGAATAATGCATGTTAGACCTCATACTTTAAAGTCTGCTTATAAATTAAATAATGGATTTCAAAAGGGAGATATTAAAAAATATGCTGATGAGTTACCAAATGGTGAATGGATGACAAAACAATGTTTTTGGTTTAATAATACATTTATTAGAGATATTTTAAAAGAGTTTTATAGTTAAAAATTAGTATATTGTATAATTTATTATTAAAATGTATAATAATGGTAGATATTGTAGAAAGGGTTATAAGATGAAGAAAATATTATTTATATTTCTTTTAGTATTTGCTTTATATGTTCCTAAGTTATATGCTAGTGAACTTTTTGGTAGTATTGAAAGTGTTACAGAAGGTGCCAATATATCTAATAATAAAAGTGAAGAAGTTATTGTAAAATATACTGACGTTACACTTAAATGGGAACAAAAGAATAGTACACTTGGAAAGAATTACGATGGATGGTGGATTGGACTTAAAATAAATGCACCAACTGATTATGATAAAGATAAAGCTACTATTAAAAGAGGAGGAGAAGTTAAAACTTTTGCTTCAGTAAAAGAAGACGATACTGATTGTTTAGAGGCTTGGTTTTTAGTAACACAAGATAAATTAGATGCTTTAAAGAGTGAAGTAGATAATGAAGGTTATGCAGTAGTTGCAACTTATGAATTTGACTGGGATGGGGACGGAGAAAATGAGCAAGTTTTAGAAGTTAAGGTTGTTCCTGATAAAATAACTTTAGGTGAACTTAATGAAGGATTTCATTTAGTTACTTTTAAAAGTGATTTAGGTAATAAATATTTTAGTGTAGAAAATGATAAGTCATTAGAAGATTATTTATCTATAGAAGAAAAAACTCTTTTAGATAAATTTATAAAAGCACCTAATGGAAAAGAATTAACAGGTTTATATTTAGAAGAAGATAATACTGAATTTAAATTAAGTGATAAAATAACGAAAGATACAGTAGTAAAAGTGATATATAAAAATATAGAAAAAGAAAACCCTGATACTGGAAATGAAATTATAATTTATTTAGTTATGGCTTTGGTATCACTAGTTATTATGTTAGGACTAACAATTTATTTAGTAAAACATAATTAAGAATATGAGCACTTGGGTAACCCAGGTGTTTTTGGTTGACATATATAACTCGGGGGGGGTATAATTATTACCATAAAATAGAAAGGAGAAAATATGAAGAAAGTATTGTTTGCAGTTTTACTTACATTTGTAATGTTTTTACCAAATTTAAGTGCTGAAGAACTTAAGGGAACTTTTTCTGTAACAATTCCAGATTCTGAGGGTACTCCACAAATTGGAAATGCTCAAGTAAGTGGTACAGAAACTACTTATGAAATACAAGAAGCTAAACTTAAATGGGTAGAAAAAGATGAATCAATTGGAAGAAACGTTGATGGATACTGGATTGGTCTAAAAATAACTGCACCTAATAATTATGAGAAAGATAAAGCTAAATTTAAAACTACATTCTATAATGGAAAGTCAAATGAGCATAATTATAAAGATGTATTAGATGAACCTAAGGAAAGTAATATTGTAACTGCTTGGTTTAATGTTACTGAAGGAGCTAAAGAAGCTTTAAAAGGAACTGAAAGTGTTGAAATCATTAAGTATGAATTTGACTGGGACGGAAATGGTGAAATAGACCAAACTTTAAAAGTTAAAATTCTTGCTGATAAAATAGATTTTGGTGAAGTTCCTTCAACTCATAAAACAGTTACATTTGAAAGTGAAAAAGGAACTAAAACTTTTACTGTAGAAAATAATTCAAATTTAGATAAGTATTTATCTAAAGAAGAAAAAGAAATTTTAAATAAATTCTTAGCAGCACCAGAAGGTAAAGAACTTGACCGTATGTACATAGAAGATGGTGAAGAAGAAAAAGAATTTAAATTAACTGATGAGATAACTACTGATGTAACAGTTAAAGTTCTATACAAAGCAAAAACACCTGCAAATCCAAATACTGGAGATAATATAGCTCTATATGGATTTATGGGAATAATAAGTTTATTAGGTTTAGTTTTGGTTACAAAATTTAGAAAAGCAAACTAAATAGATAATAAAGACATTTGATTATTCAGGTGTCTTTTTCATTGACATAAATAACTCGGGGGGGGTATAATTATTACATAAAATAGAAAGGAGAAAATATGAAGAAAGTATTGTTTGCGGTTTTACTTACATTTGTAATGTTTTTACCAAATTTAAGTGCGGCTGAACTTTATGGAAAAATAGAAGCTATACAACCATCAGCAACAGATGTTGAAATTACACCATCAGAATCAGGTGCTGAAATGTCTTATTTAGTTAAGAAAGCAAATCTTGTATGGACTTTAAAAGATCCAGATGCTGGAAGAAATGTTGATGGATATTGGATTGGTCTAAAAATAACTGCTCCAGATACTTACGATACAGAAAAAGCTAATTTTAGTGCAACATTTTTTGATGGGACTAGCTATAATTACAATTATAAAGAATCTTTAGATGATGAAAACGGAAAAGTTGTAAGTGCTTGGTTTAGAGTTACTCCAGAAGCATTAAAAGCACTAGAAAATAGTGAAACTGGTGTTGAAATCATTAAATACGAATTTGACTGGGATGGAAAAGACGGAATTGATCAAACTGTTTCTGTAAAAGTAGTTACTAATGAAGTAAAGCTTGGTGATGTTCCTGCAACTCATAAAACAGTTACATTTGAAAGTGAAAAAGGAACTAAAACTTTTACTGTAGAAAAAGATAAGTCTTTAGAAGAATACCTTGATAATGAAACTGAAAAAGAAATTTTAAATAGTTTTTTAGCAGCACCAGAAGGTAAAGAACTTGATCGTATGTATACAGAAGATGGTGAAGAAGAAAAAGAATTTAAATTAAGTGATAAAATAGCTGATAATGTAACAGTTAAAGTTCTATACAAAGCAAAAACACCTGCAAATCCAAATACTGGAGATAATATTGCTCTATATGGATTTATGGGAATAATAAGTTTATTAGGTTTAGCTTTAGTTATAAAATTTAGGAAAGCAAACTAAATAAATATTAAAGACATTTGATTATTCAGGTGTCTTTTTTTGATGCTCTAAAAAATTTATAATTGAAAGTAAACATATAAAAGATATATAATAAAATTAAATATGGAGATGGTGAAGTGAAAAAGTTTTTTAAAAGTAAAAAATTTATAATAATAAGTGTTATTTTTCTTTTGGTTATAAGTGGGGTAATAGTAACAGTTACACTTCAAAATAATAAAAATAATTATGCAGGTGCAAATACAGAAAAAGAAAATGAGGAAGAGAAAGAAGAAGATACTAGTTCATATAAAATTACTTTTAATCCTAATGGGGGAAGTGTAGTAGAAAGTATTACTGTTAAACCAGGTGAAAAAATTACAAAACCAGATGATCCAGTTAGAAAAGGTTACAAGTTTGTAGGTTGGAAATTAGATGATAAAGACTTTAATTTTGATAATGAAATTAACGGTGATATTACTTTGACTGCAACTTGGAAAAAGGAAGAAGACAAGAGTTCTACATCTAGTAATAATACAAGTAGTTCAAGTAGTAGTTCATCTGGTAGTAAACCGTCATCTACAATTAATAAAATAAATTTAAATGATTATTTATCAGTAACTATAAATTACTATAATTATGCTCAACCAGGAGGTTATTATTTTATTACTAATTTAAAAGAAGTGCTTCCATCTTTAGCTGGCAAAAGTAGTATTACTATTGGTTGGGATGATGACTATTATAATGAAGATATTAAATTATCTGAGTGGAGTGAAGCTTTTTCAAAATTTACTTTTGATACTAATAAAGAAAATAATGCATCAAATGCTTTAAAAAATATTAAAAATAAAAAATATAAAGGTATTAATATGACTATAACTGGTGGTAGTACAATGGCAGCATTTCAAGAAAATCATGGGATTGGGTATAAGTATGAGTATGTAACTATCAGTAATACTGCATTTAAAAGTTTAAATAGTGATTTACAAAGTACTCTTAATAATTTTAAAAATGAATTTAAAAATATATTTAATGGAGCAATTTATGTTACTTATCCTGGTTATGGGGTATATCCAAAATATGATAAGTTATTAACAAGTGAAGTATGTACTACTTATAATTTAGTTTGTGATAGGTGGTAAGTTTATGAAAAAATTTCTTTTATTAATTCTTTTATTAATACCAATCCCGCTTTTTGCAGCTTCTAACCCATATCCTAGAACTCAGGAATTTAATGGATATATAAGCACACCTTGTACAACTGTGGTTTGGCAAGAAGTTTATAATAGACTTGGTATTGCTCTTCCAGGAGGATGGGGAGACGCGGTTAACTGGCTTAGAAATGCATCAAATGATGGATATAAAATAGGAAGTGAAGCAAAAGCTAATTCTATTGCAGTATATTCCGGAAATTCCTATGGACACGTAGCTTATGTGACACAAGTTTATGACGAATATATGCATATTGTTGAAAATAATGCTACTAAAGAAGGTAAACACGAAGCGGACGTTAATAAGACAGTTGGATATGGAGATGGAATTTATTTAACTGGTTTTATCTATGTAAATGAACCTAAAAATAAAACTAGCAATTCAACAAGTAGTTCTTCATCTAATAATTCATCTAGTACTATACAAAAATCAAATAATAGTAGTTTAAAAAGTTTAACTATTGAAGGCGTTAATTTTGAATTTTCAAAAGATAATTATTTTTATACATTAAAGGTACCTTATGAAACTGATAAAGTTAATATTAAAGGTGAAGCAGAATCAAATAAGGCTAAAATCGAAGGCTTAAAGAATTATGATTTAAAAGTTGGAGAAAATATAATTATTTTAAAAGTAACTGCAGAAGATAAATCAGAAAGCTCTTATATATTAAATATAACTAGAGAAGAGGAAGTTATAGAAAAAGAAAGTACTAAAGAAGATAAAAAAGAAAATGTTATTAAAGAAAATAAAAGTATTAAATGGTCAAATTATTATTTAATACCTATTCTTGTTTTAGTTATATTATTAGTTAGTACTGTAATTATAATTATTAAACGTAGAAAGAAGAAATAATTTTATAAAAGAGTTTTAAAGAAATAAAAATTTTTTATTTTGCAACTAAATATATATGTAATGCAACTTAAATTATGTAGAATTCTACTACCTTATATAGTATAATGAATTTATCAATTATGAAATTTTTGTGAAAATAGGAGAGGTAGTAATGTATAATGTAATTGATTATTTAGAGAGTAGTTCTAAATTATATAAAGATAAAATTGCAATTATAGAAGAAGATAAGAAAATAACTTATGAAGAGTTAAATAATTATTCTAAAATAGTAGGTACATATATTGGTAAAAAAGTATTTAATGAACCAATAATTATATTTATGGATAAAGGAATAGATGCTTTAATTTCATTTTTTGGTACTATTTATGGAGGGTGTTTTTATAGTTTAATTAACCCTGAACTACCAGAAAATAGAATACTACAAATTAAAAATACTTTATGTTCTAAGATAGTTATTACAAGTGAGGAGAATTATCAAAATGCATCTATATATTTTAGTGATTTAGAAGTTTTAAAAATTGAAGATTTAAAAAGTGGTAAGATAGATGAAGAAGTTCTAAAGAAGGCTTACAACAAACATATAGATACTGATCCACTTTATATAAATTTTACTTCTGGAAGTACTGGAGTACCTAAAGGAGTAGTAATATCACATAAGTCAGTTATTGATTTTATAGATATTTTTACTAAATTATTTGATTTTAACCCTGATGACATTATTGCTAACCAAGCACCTTTTGATTTTGATGTTTCAGTAAAAGATATTTATTCTTCAATAAAGATGGGTGCAACTTTATTAATAGTGCCTAAGAAATATTTTAGTAACCCGTCACTTCTTTTAGATTATATTTGTGATAATAAAGCAACTACTTTAACTTGGGCTGTGTCTGCACTTTGTTTAATTACTACTTTTCACGGACTTGATTATAAAGTGCCAACTAGTATTAAAAAGATACTTTTCAGTGGTGAAGTTATGCCTATAAAACATTTAAATATGTGGGTTAATAAGTTACCTAATACTACTTTTGTTAATTTGTATGGACCTACTGAGATTACTTGTAATTGTTTATATCATATTATAGATAAAAATAAAGATTATATAGATAAAATACCTATTGGTAAAAATTTTCCAAATGAAAGAGTATTTTTACTAGATGAAAGTAATCAAGAAATAAAAGAAAAGAATGTAACAGGTGAGATATGTGTTAGTGGTTCAGCTTTAGGGTTAGGTTACTATAACAATTTAGAACAAACTAATGAGCATTTTGTAAGAAATCCTAATAATAAAAGATATTTAGAACTTATTTATAAAACTGGTGACTTAGGTTTTTATAACGAAGATAATGATATTGTATTTATGGGAAGAAAAGATTATCAAATTAAATATTTAGGACACAGAATAGAACTAGAAGAAATTGATAAAGCAATTATGAGTATAGAAGAAGTAAGTAGGTGTGCGACTATATTTGATAGTGAAAACTCTAAACTTTATGGGTTTTATATAGGAAGTATTTCTAAAAAAGATTTATATTTAAAGTTAAAAGAAATATTACCTACATATATGATACCTACTAAGTTAATAGAGATAAATGAATTTCCTCTTAATAAAAATGGTAAAATTGATAGAAAGAAGTTACTAGAAGGTGTATTATGATGAGTTATAGTGATGTTATTTTAAAATACGGGACTCCTACTTATGTATATGATATAGATATTTTAATAGATAGAATTAATTATTTAAAAACAAAGTTACCTAATTATCAGATTGCTTATGCAGTTAAAGCTAATACTTTTATTCCTAAATATATAGAAAATTATGTTCTTCGGTATGAGATATGTAGTCCTGGAGAATTTGATATTTGTAATAAACTTCAAATTGACTATAAAAAGATGGTTATTTCTGGTGTTTATAAAGACCAAGAATCTATAGAAAATATGATTATGAATTACCCTGATATTTTAAGGTATACAATTGAATCAATTAGTCAGTTTAATCTACTTAATAATTTATCTCTTAAATATAAAAGAAATATAGAAGTTCTTATAAGGCTTACTAGTGGTAACCAATTTGGTGTTAATGAAGAAGAAGTAAAAGAGATAATAAAAATGCAAAATAATAAATATTTGAAAGTAGTCGGTATTGAGTATTTTTCAGGAACACAAAAGCATTCTTTAGTTAGAATAGAAAAAGAGATTGATTATTTAATTCAGTTTGTTAGTAGTTTAGAAAGTGAATTTAATATTAATATAAAAGAAATTGAATATGGGCCTGGACTTCCTGTTTTCTATTACCAAGATGATGAATTTAATGAAGAAGAGTTTCTTAATAAAGTTAATGATATTTTAAGTAAAATTAAAAATAAGAAAGTAATTTTAGAAATTGGTAGAAGTATTGCATCTTCGTGTGGCAGTTATTTAACTAGTGTAGTTGATATTAAAAGAAATAAATATGGTAATTTTGTTATATTAGATGGTGGGATTAATCATTTAGTATATTACGGACAAACTATGGCAATGAAGATACCACATTACGAGATTATTCCAAAAAGTATTAGTGAAGAAGAAGTTTATAACTTATGTGGGTCACTTTGTACGATAAATGATTTTTTAGTAAAAAATATCAGAACCAGAAAGTTAGATATAGATGACGTATTTGTTTTTAAGAATGTAGGTGCTTATTCAAGTACTGAGGGTATTTCGTTATTTTTAAGTAGAGATTTACCTAAAGTAGTTATATATAAAGATAATAAATTAATGCTTGTTAGAGAAAATGTTAAAACAAGTATAGTTAATTTTCCAAATGAAGTAAAGGAGTGAATGTTATGGAAAAGTTAATTCAAATTTTAGAGGAGTTAAATCCAGAAGTAGATTATAATACTTGTGAAGATTTAGTGGACGGAAGACACTTAGATTCACTTACTATTTTATCTTTAATTAGTGAAATAGAAGATGAGTTTGATGTAGTTATTCCAACTACAGAAATTATACCAGCAAACTTTAATTCTGCTAAAAAAATATGGGAACTAATAACTAGGTTAGAAGAGGAAATCTAATGTCTTATTTTGGTTTATTTCCTTTGTTTGTGTTTTTACCTCTTGTAATTATTATTTATAATATTTTACCTAAAAAGGTTAGACCAATAGTACTTTTAATAGCAAGTTATATTTTCTTTTATATTATTAGTAATAAGTTAATTGTATTTGTTATTTTATCTAGTTTATCTATTTATATTGCTGGACTTATTATGAGAGAAATAGATAAGGATAGAGATAAATTACTTGAGAAAGTACAAGAGAAGGAAGAAAAGAAGTTAATTAAGAGTAAATATAAAAAACGTAAAAAAGTAATATTAATTTTAACTATTTTATTTAATGTATCATTTTTATTCTTTTTTAAGTATTTAAATTTTTTTACTTTAACTTTTAATGATATTTTAAAATTTTTAAATATAGATTATAGTTTTAAAGTTATTAAGCATCTAGCGCCTATTGGTATATCTTTTTATACTTTAGAAGCAATTTCTTATTTAGTGGATAGCTATAACGAGAAAATAGTGCCAAGTAATAATATTATAAAAGTACTTTTGTATTTATCATTTTTTCCTACTATTATGGAAGGACCTATAACTAGATTTAATGAAATAGATAGTAGTATTTGTAGTGGTGAAAAAGTAACTTATCACAATTTATGTTTTGGTTATCAAAGAATATTTTATGGTTTATTTAAAAAGTATGTTATTGCTGATAGACTTAATATTTTTGTTAAATTAATATTTAGTAGTTATTTAAATTATTCAGGAGTTACTGTATTATTTGGAGCAATTTTTTATACAATACTACTTTATATGGAATTTTCTGGAACAATGGATGTAGTTATTGGCGCCTCAGAGATATTTAATGTTAAATTACCAGAAAACTTTAAAGCACCATTCTTTTCTAAAAATATTAGTGAATTTTGGAGTAGATGGCATATTACTTTAGGAACTTGGTTTAAAGATTATATTTTTTATCCAGTTAGTTTATCTAAATGTGTTAAAAAGGTAGCGGGACTTTTTAAGAAATTATTTAATAGTCATGTATCTTCTTTAGTTATGGGCTTTGTTGCTTTGTTTGCTGTTTGGTCTTTAAATGGCTTATGGCATGGAGCTGGATGGACATTTATATTGTTTGGTTATTACCATTTTATTCTTATATTTTTAGGAAATATATTCGAGCCTTTTATTAGTAAAATATGCTTAAAATTAAAGATTAATAGAAATAATAGAATATATAAAAGTTTAAGAATTATTAAAACAACATTTTTGGTATTTATTGGTGAACTTATTTTTAGAGCACCTACAGTTAATGTTGCAACAGGTATGATTAAAAGGATATTTACTAATTTTACTTTTAATAATTTTGGAAGTGAGATGCTTAGTTTAAAATTAGATATAAAAGATTATGCTATTGTTATTATTTCTCTTATAGTAGTTTTTGTAATTAGTGTGTTAAAAGAAAAGGGAAAGAATGTAAGAGAGAGTATTAGTAAAAAGAATATTGTTATTAGATGGAGTTTATATTATTTACTTATACTTAGTATTATAGTGTTTGGTGCATATGGAGTAGGTTATCAACCAGTCGAGCCTATTTATGCAGATTTCTAGGGTGGTATTATGAAGAATGTTTTAAAAAGTTTTGTATTTTTATTGATTTTGTTTATTTTAGTAGAACTTATTTCTTATGCACTTGTACCTTATCATAATTTAAAGTATAGTTTGTATGAAATAAGTAAGTATGAGATTTTAACTGAAGAAAAAGATACAGTTGATAGTATTTTTGTAGGAGATAGTTTAATTTATTCTGCTTTTTCACCTATGGAAGTATGGAATAATTATGGGTTTACTACTTTTGCTTGTGCGAACTCTGCACAGCTCTTAGAAGACGCTTATAATTATTTAGAAATTGCAAATGATACACAACACCCTAAAGTTATGTTTTTAGAAACTAATGTTATTTTTAGAAATCCAAAAAATAAAGTATGGTATTATGACTATAAAAATATTATGTCTTCTTTATATATTATAAATTACCATAATAATTGGAAAAAGTTTATGTTTAATTTTTTAAATAATGATACTAAGTTTAGTAAAGTTAATGTTTATAAAGGGTTTAAGTATATAGATAAAACACAGTCAGCAAAATATAGAGACTATATGAAATATAGTGAAAAAATAACAGAGATACCTAAAGGTAATTTAGATATATTTGATAAGATAGTAAAGTATTGTAATCAAAATAATATTAAGTTAGTTTTAGTAAGTACACCTAATATGAAGTCTTGGAGTTATAGTAAGCACGCTAGAATTCTTAATTTAAAAGATGAATATGGGTTAGATTTTATAGATCTTAATATTGATAACCCTTTAGGAATTGATTGGAAAACAGAAACTAGAGACAAAGGAAACCATTTAAATTATTATGGTGCAGTTAAGGTTAGTAATTTTATAGGAGATTATTTAAAAACAAATAATTTAGTAAAGGACCATAGAAATGATAAAAAGTATGAGTCTTGGAATGAAAGTTATGAGATTTATTCTAAGAGTGTAATAAAATAATAACGCTTGCTACTGCATAAGAACCATCGTGAGATATAGATAGAGATATTTCTTTATAATCTATATCTTTTTTTAGTTCGTTATGAAGAGTTATATAAGGGATATTATTTTTATGTAAAACTTCTATATCAAGTAAACTATAGTCATCTATTCCTTTATTTATTGATTTTAAAAAAGCTTCTTTACTTGCAAATATACCAGCCATTGTTTCAAGTTTATTAGCCTTTTTATTTATGTAATCTATTTCATTAGTTGTAAAACATTTTTCTATAAAACCATCTTTAATATTTTCAAACCTTTTTATATATACTATATCTATACCATTTTTATACAATTTAATCACCTTTAATTATTATATCATATTTGTTATAATTTAATTAAAGGTTGTGAAGTTATGAAGAAAACAAAGAAAGTTATGGAAATGTTAAGGTGTAATATTAAAGCATTAGTAGAATTTGAATTATTATTTAAGTTACTCAGTTTTTTAATTTTTACTCCTATATTTTTAAAAAGTTTTACTTTAATTATGAAGTTAACTGGGTATAATTATATTACTATTGAAAATGTTGTTTCTTTTTTAATTAACCCGTTTACTTTAATTATGCTTATTATACTTATTTTGTTTATGACTTTATATACTATGTTTGATATTGCTACTATTATTGTTATTTTAGATAGTAGTTACCAAAAGAAAAGAATTAAAGTTATGGATGCAGTTTCTATTTCATTAAAGAAATTAAAACGAGTACTAAGTATTAAAAATATACCTCTTGCATTTTTAGTTTTGTTTTTAATTCCATTTTTAAGTATTGGTATTAGTTCTAGTTTTATAGCGACTATTAAAATACCTGAATTTATTTATGATTTTATTGTTAATAATAAAGTACTCTTATGTTTGTTTATTATTCTTTATATATTTTTAGTAATAGTTTTACTTAAATGGATATATTCACTTCATTATTTTGTACTTGAAGATTTGAGTTTTAAAGAAGCAAGAAAAAAGAGTAAGAATCTTAGTGAAAAGAATCTTTTAAAGGATATTATTTCTTTAGTATTAGTGCAATTATTAATTCTTTTATTATATTTAGTATATATAGTTATTTTGATTTTACTTATAATTTTATTTAATAAAATATTTGGCAGTATGACTTTAATTAAGAGTATAACTTCTACTATTATATGGATATTACTTTTATTATCACTTATTATTATTTCTTTACTTAGTACACCTATTAGTTATGCTGTTATTAGTGTTATGTATTATTTTAGAAAGAATGAGAAAAAGGAAAGTATTAAGTTTATAGAAATAAATGAAAGAAAAGAAAAAGAAAGTAAAAAAGTAAAAGTGCTAGTTATAGTGTTAAGTGTTATATCAATAGTTTTAGGGACTATGTTTACTTATGGACTTTATAAAGGAAAATATAACTTAAATATTGAGTACGTTAGAACTATGGAGGTTACAGCCCATAGGGGTGCATCAGTGAGTTATCCAGAAAACACTATGAGTGCATTTATAGGGGCTAAAGAGATGGGTGCAGATTATATAGAATTAGATGTTCAACAAACAAAGGATAAAGAGATTATTGTTTCACACGACACTAATTTAAAAAGGGTTACTGGTGTTAATAAAGAAGTTATTGATTTAGATTATAGTGAAATAGAGAAACTTGATGCGGGTAGTTTCTTTGATAAGAAGTTTAAAGGTGAAAAGATACCACTTTTAAAAGATGTGGTTAAATGGGCTAAAGAAAATAATATGAGGTTAAATATTGAGTTAAAGCCTACAGGAAAAGAAAAAGATTTTGAAAAAAGTGTTGTGGATATTATTAATAGTTATGATTATAAAGATTATTCAGTTATAACTTCACAAGTTTATAGTGTTTTAGAAAATATTAAGAAATATGATAAAGATATAGAGACTGTTTATGTTATGAGTTTAGCAGTAGGTGATATTACTGAGTTAAGGTATGCTGACCATTTTAGTGTTGAAGCATCTAATGTTAATAAAGCACTTATTAATAAAGTTCATAAAGAAGGAAAGAGTTTATATGTATGGACTATAAATACTAAAGAAAATATTGTAAAGATGATTAATTATAATGTTGATAATATTATTACTGATAATATAACTCTTGCAAAAGAAACTATTGCTAAGAGTAAAAGAAGTAATTTAATTAATGAATATATTAGAATTGTTGAAAGTATATTTTAGATGTATAATTATAATATAAGGAGGTACATATGAATAAGGATAAGGTAAAAGATATAATAATTATTATATTAAGTGTTATTGCTATAATTTTATTCTTCATTTGTATAGGACTTATTATAAAAAAAGAATTTTTAGATAATGATGATACTTCAAAATATAATAATTCTGATAGTAGTGTTAATTCTAGTAATATAGAAAATAACAATAATAGTAATAATTATATTTCTAGAGATGAAGCCATAGATATTGCTTTAAAAGATATTAAGTTAAGTAAAAGTGACGTGTATGATTTAGACGTAGAACTAGAGAATAAATTTAATACTGTGGTTTATGAAGTAGTGTTTGATTACAACAGACTAGAATACGAATATTATATTAATGCAACAGATGGTAGTATTATAAAATCATTTAGTGAAAGAGATTAGAAATAATGTAATGTTATTTCTTTTTTTTAGGTATTTTTTTTTATTTTTTTCATATAATAAATAGACTAGAAAAATGTCTAAAATTGTCGTTGTATTAGGAAAAAACGTATGTTAAAATACTAGTTGGAAAGGAGGGAAATGAAAAAAGTTATTGCTTGGTTTGTTGTTGCTTGTTTTTTATTTACTTATGGGGCTAACTACTATTTATTAGCGGCTGCTTCTTTAGGTAAAGATGAGATAAGGACAATAAACAATAATGAAACCAAGAGTACTAGTACAGACGTAGTAGCTAAGGGTAATTTAGAAATAGACCTTAAGTTAGAATTACCTATTCGTAATACACTTGAAACTAATATGAGTATTAATATTATTAATGACAAAGGTGAAATACTTAATATTCCATTTGGTGAAAGTAAAGAACCAGTACTTAATACTTATAAATATCAAGGTGATAATGTCCAAGTAAAGGTTAGAAAACTTAATAATTTGGGGCTTGATTTATCAGGTGTATATAAAGATGATTCTCTTATTTATGTCGGTGTTAGTGTATATGACTTAAGAAAAGGAACATATACAGTAGAACTTACTGGTAAAGGGTATAAACCTTATCAAGTTAATGTTACACTAGACGAGTATTCTAAACGTGTTAGTTTATCTAATACAAGTGGAATGTTTGAAGCAGGAGATGTTAATTCTGACCAAGAAGTTGATTCTAAAGATATAGACTATATTATTTCGCATTTTGGGACTAATGATGATAAATTAGATTTAAATAGAGATGGTTTAGTTGATGTAGCTGACCTTAACTATATAACAGCAATAATGAATGGGGAGAAGAGTGAAGCAGTAGTAGTTGATACTTCTGTTATAATGGACTCTAATAGTGTAATTTTGACAGGTACTGATGCTACTTTAGAAGATTTACTTGACGGGGATAAGACTGTAAGTATTGCTCCGGCCATTTCAGGAGATATTACAGAAAGTAACCCAGCAAGTATATCACTTACTATGGTAGAACCAGTAGAAATGTCAGAGATTAGATTAGATCTTCCTAATGATAATTATCCAGAACTTTTTGATGTTATAGTAGAACACGCTGATGGAACAAGTGAAACTATTAGTGATTTAACTTTTACTGCAAGTAGAAGTGAAGATAAGTTTACTGATGAAGCTAGTCCAAATACTAAAGTTATTGAACTAGATGGACAAGTTGCTGTTAAAAAGGTTACTATTAAGATTAAGAAATCTGCTGGTAAGAATTTATCTGAAATTGGTAAAGTGGAATTTCTAAATAATGTTTATAAAGAAGTTCCAGAAGTACATGTTGATTTACCTACTGGGCTTAGTGTTAAAGCTGGTAGTGAAGAAGCAACTGTTACTTTTAATAATATGCCAAATGTAACTGGATACGAGATATTAGTTGAAGAACTTAAAGAGGGTACTGACGAAGTAATAAAGCAAAATGTTTATCAAACTACTTATAACTCTTATACTGTAGAAGAACTTGATAACTACACTACTTATAATGTTAAAGTACAAAGTGTTAATGGTGAATGGAAAAGTGGTTATACTTCTGAAGTTAAGGTTACACCTATTCCAACAAGAAAACCACCATCAGTAGATATGGTAGTTTTAACACCTGTTTATAGAGGATTTGATGTTGGTTGGAAGAAGATGAAAGATACTTTAACTTATAATCTTTACTATAGAGAACTTGGGGAAACTAAATATGAAGTTATTCGTAATATTAGTGGAACTAGTAAAAGTTTACGTGATTTAAAAGTAGAAACTACTTATGAAGTTTATTTAACAGGTAATAATGATTTAGGTGAAGGTAGTCCTTCGGCCATTACTAAAGGAGAGACTAAAAATACAGCACCTACTATTTATCCAAAGTATAAACTTCTTAATACTTCTAATGGAAGAGGAAATGTTACAAATCACGTTAAGGATGTTATTTATGGTTTTGGTACTATGAGTAATAATGATAAGTTCGATATAGTTGATGAAGATCATTTGTCTTACTGGGGTATTAGTGACTGGGAAGCTGGAGTTACTTATTATAGACCTGGAACACCAGTTATTGTACTTGATAACGAGTATGAACTTAAAGACTTTGTAGTAACTATACCAGATAACCATAATTATTCTTATTATCAAGCTTGTATTTATTATTATGATAGTGATGTTATTAATGATAAGTCTTATAAGAGAGTAAATGCGACTATAAGTCAAAGAAGAGATGAAAATAATAGAATTTACTATGTTATTAAAGGAGAACATTCTTTTAAAGCTAGTAGAGTTCAAGTTTCTGTTTCTGCTTATGGTGGTGGAAATGTTAAGATTAGTGAAGTAAAGATATATAAATATGATTCACTTGAAGATGATGTTAGTGCTTTGTTTACTGATGATTTAAGAGTAGAGTTATCTAAAGAAGCAACACTTAGTAGAATTGAAGAGTTAGAAAGACGTGCGAATAGTATTGATGAAGAGAGTCAAGAATATCATCCTGATAAAGATGTTATTTTGAATGATTTAAGTTATGCTAAGAGTCTTTTAAACGATAAGGGAGTAAGAGATGTTATAACAGTAGATACTTCTATTAGTACACAAAATGATGGACACTTAGGTTTTGCTATGAGTATAAGTGATTATCAACCTTTAGGTATTGTAGCAAGAGCAGGTGAAAAGATTACTGTGTATGTAGGTTCTACAGGTAATGTTATGCCAGAAGTGGTATTTACCCAATATTATGCTGAAGCAAATGTATGGAATAGTACTGTAAGAAATTTACACAAGGGACAAAATATTATTGAAGTTCCTAAGATTGGATCTATGGATACTGAACGTGGTGGCTCTGTGTATATTAGATACCCTAGAACTACTGGAAGTGAGACTTTAAAGGTTCGTGTTAGTGGTGGAACAAAAATTCCAGTACTAGATTTACATAATGTAAAAGATGAAAGCGAAAAGAAAACACTTATAGGTAAATATGTTACAGAACTAGAAAGTTATGTTAATAATTTAGATAGTGTTTATAAAAAAGAAGGACTAACATATGACCCAAGAACTAGTGTGTTAAATTCTACAGAGATAGTTACTGAAGAAGGACTTTTATCTATTCCTGCAAATACTACTTATGCGGCTATTAGTGATAAGTTAACAAGTAACTCAGATAAAATTGATAGAGTACTAGAGACTACTAAAGCTTTTGATGAGATGGTTAATTTATTCTATAGACATAAGGGACTTTCAAAGAATGCTGAAAATAGTAAGGATAAAGCACCTACTTCTAGAATTAATATACGTTATATGCGTATGTTTGATGGAGCATTTATGTATGCTGGTGGACTACATATAGGTATTGGTTATGATTCAACTGGTGGACTTTTAACTGGTAAAGTTATGGGTGATGATTTCGCTGGCTACTTTGGTTGGGGAATAAGTCACGAGATAGGACACCAAATTAATCAAAGTAAATTAGTTCATGCAGAAGTTACTAATAATGTTTATGCTTTATTAGCTCAAACTGCTGACGATGAAAGTAAGTCTAGGTTAGAAGTTTCTGAAATTTATCCTAAGATTTATGAAAAAGTTACTAGTGGTACTCAAGGTAAATCAAGTAATGTGTTTGTTACTTTAGGTATGTACTGGCAATTACACTTAGCATATGATAATGGTAAAACATTTACTGATACTAATTCTATCTTTTCTAGAATTAATAAACTTACAAGAAATGGTAGTTTAACAGGTGATAAAGATGATTTACTTGTTATGTATGCAAGTGATGCAGCAGAAGAAAATTTAATTCCTTTCTTTACTAAGTGGGGATTAAATATTAGTGAAACTGCTAAAAAGTATGTTTTAGAAAAATACTCAGATAAACCTAGTAAGGCTATTTGGTATTTAAATGATGAAGCTAGAAGATACAGATTAGCTGGTAAAGATGGTATTAGTAGTGGCGTAAAAGCTCAAGCATCTATGGATACAAGTGAATCTAATAATAAGAGAGTTACACTTAACTTAGGTGTTAATAAAGAAAGTGAAAAGATTCTTGGTTATGAAATTATTCGTAACGGAGAAACTATTATGTTTACTACTGAAAACACATTTACTGATATTATTGGTGCTTTAAATAACCGCGCTGTTACTTATGAAGTTATTGCATATGATTATTTACTTAATAAGACAGAAAGTTATGTTTTTGATGAAATTAAGGTTGAACATGACGGAAGTATTGTTAAGAATAATTTTGATATTGAAAGTAACTTTAAGGGAAGTGACGAAGTAATTGATCCAGAGGACCCAGATATGAAGTATGACGAGTTATCTGTTAATTATTTGATTGATGGATTAGATGATACTTCATTTAATGGAACTGTAAGAGTTAACGAAAAAGATACAGAAGACGCATATATTATAATTGACTTAAATAGTAAGTTATCACTTTCTGGTATTAAGTATAAGGCTAGACTAGAAAACGGAAGTTTAGCAGAAAATACTATGAGTGATTATGAAGTATATGTAAGTTCTGATAAAGTTAATTGGAAGTTAGCTAAAAAGGGTACATTTAATTTAAATCAAGATAATTCTTATACAGAGATAGTTTATTTTGATAGAGAAGGTACTACTGGTGGAAATCAATTATGGACTTATACTGATATTTCTTATGTTAAGATTGTTTCTGTTGGAAATAAAAGTGGTATGTCTGGAGTAGAGATTGATTTAATTGCTCCTCCAGGAGATAATATTAGTCTAGATTCTTATGGAATTTTAGATGAAGATTACTGCTATACTGTTGATTCAACTAAAGAACAAGAATGCATTAAGAAAGGTATGGTTGTATTTAAAGGAACTTATAGGGGTAACCCTGCATATAATGCTGTTCTTTTAGTGGACGGATATGATGATTCTGTAGTTTTTGATGGTGAAGAAATATTCTTTGCAAAACTTGCGAGTGATGCTGGAGTATATGAAGTAGCTTCAGGAACTTGGATATTTGCTGTTACACAAGAAGAATATGCTAAGATGGTAGGTCATACTATAAGGGCAGAACTTTATAGAGTAGATGACCCGGTTAGTCTAGATGGACAAAGACTTACTAGTACATCTTTAAGAACTGAAGAACTACCTAAAACTTTAGGTAATATCGTAATAAAGTAAGGAGGAATAATTTATGAAGAAAATTCTATTTGTTATATTTTCAGCATGTTTATTCTTCCTCCTATCTTTAAATGTTAATGCATCTACTTTAATAGATTTTAAAGAAAGCAGTAGTGGTAAAATAGATACTACTTTAACATTTGAAGAAGGTTTCGTTGGTGGAATAGATATTAAAGTTAAAGTTAGTGGTAATGTTAGTTTAGAAGATGTAGTATGGGATAAAGGTTTAAGTAGTAAGTATACTAAAAAGTTTAGTTATAAAGATGGTGTTATTAATTTAATAGTAACAACTGGAAAAAATACTAATAATTTAGTAGACAGAAATGGACTTTTAAAATTAGGAACTTTAGTTTTTAGTGGAGATGATAAGTTTACTCTTACTTTAGATAAGATTACTATTGTTGATGCTAATTATGACTCTAAAGTTTTGTCTACACTTGAAACTAGCAAGAATAATAGCTTTTCTATAGAAAATACTTCTAAGGAAGAAGATAAGAAACCAGAAGAAGATAATAAGGATGATGAGAATACTAGTAGTGGAGGTAGTAGTACTAGTGGTAATACTTCTAGTACAAATACAAATACTAACAGTGAATCTAATTCATCTAATGTAACAAGTAATGGAACTACAAATAATAATTCTAATCAAAGTAGTAGTTTAGAAGAAGATTTTAAAGATGAAGATCATACTAGTGATGAAGAAAATGAAGTTTCAAATGATAAAGAGTCAAATGAAAAAGAAGATACTAAAAAAGTATCTAAAGATGAGACAAGAATATTTTTTACTGTTACTTTTGTACTTATTTGTATGATTTTGGTTGCTGCTTTTATATATGCTAGAAGGTGTAATAAATTAAAAGAAAATAATTAATTTTCTTTATGAACAGATGAATTATTAAATTTGTCTGTTTTTTTGTCGAAAAATGTCTAAAATTGTCACTTTTAATATATAATACACAATTGACAGTAACAAAACTATGATATAAAATATTATATAGAAGATAATAGCTGAAAGGATGTATTATGAAAGAATTAAGTATTAATAAAAAATATATTATTATTGCCATTGTTACTACTTTGCTTTTAGTGGTAGGTTTAAGTTTTGCTTATTGGCGTGCTAGAATTGAAGGAGAAGGCAATGATATTATTGTAACTTTAAATGATTTAAGAATTGTGTTTACAGATGGTCAAAAAATAACTAATACAAAAGAAGAAGGCGGACTTATTAGACCAGGATGGAAAGTAGAAAAAGAATTCACAGTTCAAAATAATAGTACAGGTGAATTTCATTATAGTATAGGAATAGATAATTTAATTAATACAGTTACATCTACTAAACATTTTGTTTATAAGATAACTAGTGAAGATAATAGTAATGGTGCTTATAATATGGATGATTATGCAGATATTCCTAAATGTGAAAAACTATGCACAAGTTCATTATATGAAGATATAACAATACAATCTGGTGATACTCATACTTATAAAATAACATTTGAATATTTAGATGATGAAAATGTTAATACTAGTGAAGATATGGGAGCAACATTTGAGGGTGAGTTATTTATAGAACAAGCAGGTAACTATAGATTAGCAGATGTATTTTTAAGAAAATATAAGAGTGCGGATAAAAGACCATCTTTTACAGCAGTACATGAAACAGGGACAGTATATTATGAAGATGGACCTTATACAGAATATGGAAGTAAAGTAGTATATTTTACAGGTAATGTCAATTATAACTGGGTAAAATTTGGAAAGAATTCAGAAAATCAAGACTTATGGTGGAGAATAATCAGGACAAATGAAGATGGAAGTTTAAGACTTTTGTACCACGGAACAGGACATGATA
>CANPXI010000002.1 GCA_947585885.1 uncultured Bacilli bacterium | reverse complement strand
CAGTAGATGTAATACGCACCTGTCACACTATTACCACTACTGTTTAAATTTAAGAATGTTTTTTTTGATAATAATCCAAACCTTCCTCCTGCATAAGCTATTTCATCTGCTGTCATTAATGCTACTGGATATGTTAATAGTTGATTCCCTATACCTTTACTATTAGGTACTGTGAATTTATCTGCATCATCTGCATCATCATGCATTGAACCATTATATTTTAATCCGCATTTGAATGATGGTTTGGTATCATCATAACTACTTATTCCACCATAACCACTTGAAATCACTGATAGTCTTTGTGCTGCTGCATAGTACATATTAGTTGTTGTATTATAATTATCACTACTTCTATCATTACAATAAATTGCCGTTTTACTTACATAATCGCTATAATTATGTCCTTGATTATCTGTTTTAATTATATTTGATGCATACCAGTTATCTACTTCAGATTTTACTATACTTGAATTATTTTTTTGATTTGTTCTATTATTAGTAACACTTCCTTCTATTCCATACATATAACCAGAATACATTGGATCACTTTTTGATGAGTTATATAGATATGTTTTATTAGCTCCACCTATATATCCAGTTGTTGTATTTCCTTTTTCTGTTTCTGTTCCTGCATATAATAGTCTAAGTCCTCCGTCTTCATTTGTTCTGATTATTCTCCAATAAAAGTCCGCAAAACTTACCCAGTTATCAGTTACATTTCCACTAAAGTAATATACCCTATCTCCTTTGCCATCTTTGTTTAAATCTTCTGTATAATCTTCTTCATCGTAATATACACCACTTTCATTATCAGTTTCTATATTATAACTTTCAGCATTACCATTACTTGGTAATATAGTTGAAAATGTTGTTCTCTTTTTTGCATTAGAATATTTTTTTGCAAAGAAATCTGTTAAAGTCTCCTTTTTCTTTCCCTCTTCTATTATTAAGTTTCCACTAAACAGTTTTCCCATGTCTGCACTTTGATCTTCGTCACTACTTTCATATTTAAATTCAATTGTATAATGATGAGTTTTACCTTTCTCTATCTTTATTCCTTCTTCTAGTATTTCTTTTTTTGCTACTTCTGATTTTGGTACTAATTCATATTCAGTCATATTGTATCCACCATCTTCGGAAGTTATTTTATATTTTAGAAAGTCTAATACAAATGTATTTACTAACTTATCTATTCCTATATTATAGTAATAATCTCCATCACTTTTATTTTCCACTGTAAATGTTTTTTCTTTACTCCATCCTGGTTTTACTTCTGTTTCTGATATTGCTGTTTCATCTGTAAATATTATCTTTAACTCATCTGTTTCTACTATTATATCTTTTCCTTCTCCTACTATTTGTGCACTCCAATATGCTGCACTAAAACCTATTGTTACTATTAACATAAATACTATTCCTATTATTATATATTTCTTATTCATTTTCTACTCCTTTTCTTGCACTTAAAAAACACATAGAAAAACCTATGTGTTATCGTGCATTAAAAAACTATGAGAGTTAGTTAGTAACCCCCCCCGAGTTTCAAATTATCGAAAGAGATTATTGTCTTCATAGTTTTATTTCTCCTTTTATTTTTTACAATTTAATTATAGTTTACTTATTTGTTAGTGTCAATCACTAATTTTATACTTTTACTTACATTTTTCGACAATTTTTTTAACTTTTTTATATGTTAATTTTTTAAAATTGAGATATTAAAATTCAATTTTATGGTTATTTTTGTGCAATATAAAATACTAAAAGTGTTTATAAAATTCAATTTTTGGTGGTGTTGACTTTTAGTATTTATGTGTGTTAGTGTATTGAATTAAGGGAAACTATAAGTACCTTTGTGTCTACCCACTCTTTTTTGAAAGGAGCGTGGTTTAGTATGAAGTGGAGAAAATTCTTCATTGATGTGCTTAAACACATTTGTGCTATTTTATTAATCACAGCTTTAATAGTCGCGATTATAAAAAAATGACACGTTGAATATTTCTATTCAACATGTCTACACCCATAAGGGGTAGACATTAAGCAATGCTTATATGTTTCCCTTTATGTATTTAATTTTAACATATAGTGGTTATTTATTCAATTAGTTTATTAGATTTTAAATATCTTTTCTATTTCTTCTTTTAGTTCAGTGCTAAAAAATATTAGTAATGCTAGTAATACTATTATTCCTAGTAATGTTGATATGTAAGATAAAATGTTGTTTGTTGTTTGGTGTGTTATTACTAAGATTATTGGTAGTAATAGTAATAATGTATTTATTAATATAATGCTTGTATAGTTTAGTATGTAGTTTTTTCTTAGTATTAGACCTATTATTATATTAAATAAGAGTTCTAGTAAACAAATTGAAGGTATTATGTAGTTAGTTAGTATGTAACTTTTTGTTACTAGGAACCATATTAGAAGTAGTATTATTACTAATAAGCCATATTTACCAAATAGTTTTAGTACATTTTTATAGTTATTAAATATGAATGTTACTATTATATAGTTAGTTAATAGGCCTAGGGCTATGTAAAAAGTTACTAGTATTTTATTATTTATTAATAGTTCAAAAAAACCTGATATTAAGAGTGTTACTAATGAAATAAATAGTATTATTTTTAATGTTAGTTTTTTTGATTCATACCAAGTGTTATTTGGAAATGTTAAGTTTGTGTTTTCTCCAGTTAGTTTGTTTTGACATAAAGGACAAGTATTACCTTTTATATTAAATTCTATGTTGCAACTACTACATTTTTTCATTTTATACCTCGCTTACATCTATTTTTACATCTATATTATTTGAAGTAAAGTATCTAAAGAAGTTTTTTATTATATCATTGTTTGTATATATTGAAGATACTCCAATTGATAAGTCATTTTTGAATGAACATATTGTGAATTGAAAGTTAGTTGGGTTTGTGTTTACTGTTATGTATTTTATATATTTTTCTATATCTTTATCTAAAGTAATTAAGCCTAAATTAGATAGACAGGTTGTGCTCATATTACTTGTAAATTTATCTATTATGTTTAGTACTATTCTTTTTATAAATAAAGGTACTATTCTACAGAATATGTTTTTTTCAAATGATACCATTTTATTTACTCTTTCACTTAGTTTTTCTTTTGTTATGTTTTGTTTAAATTGTTTTGTTATTTCATTTATTATTTCTATTAAAGAGTCATTTGTGTTTAGTTTATATGTTACATTAGTTAGACCAAAGAAGTTCATTGTTGTTTTTGAATTAAAGAAGTTTCTTAAGTCTACTGGTATATCTATTTTTATATATTTATTTAAGTCACGTGTGTTCATAGTATCTTTAAATGAGTATATAAGTATAGATAATAATAGTATAGTAATTGTTGTGTTATATTGTTTTGATAACTTTATTATTTTATCTAATGGTAAGTGGCTTTCCATAAATATTGGTCTATTTATTTTATGTTTACCTTTATATTTATATATTTTTATTTTTTCTTTTTTTGTTTGTTTTTCTTTTTTATAATATTTATCAAAACTATCTTCTGTTTTATCTAGTTCTGAAGATTTATTAATGTAATTATTTTCTATGTTATATTTTAAAGATATATAGTTTGTTATTAATAGTTTTAAGAATTCTATTGTGCCTTTTCCATCTGATAGTATGTGAGATATTTCTAGGTTTATTTTGTTTTTATAGTAAGATACCCTATAAAGGAGGTCGTGTTCATTTTTATATATTTTAAAGCATACTGGTAAGTTTTCTTTTGTTACTTTGTTTTGTTTAGTGCTTTCACTTAAGTAGTACCAGTAGAAACCTTTTTTTAAATTTACATTGAAGTTAGGAAATGTTTCTAATGTTTTGTTTAAGGAAAGTTGTAAAGTTTTAGGATCTATTTCTTCATTTAAGAATACTGAATACCTAAATACTTTAGCAATACTAGAGTTTGAAGTTAATGAATAGAACGTTCCAATGTTATCTAGTTTATACCATTTTTTCATAGTTACCTCCTTTACTTAAAGTATTTTATCATAAATGTTGTTTCTTTTTTATTACTTGTTACTGTTATCTTGCCATTATCTTTTTCTATTATTGATTTAGATAGAGAAAGTCCTATTCCAATACTATCTTCACTACTACTTTCTCCTTTATAAAATCTTTCAAATATATGATTTATTTCACTTTCTGATATTTCTTTTCCAAAGTCTTTTATTTCAATAAAAGTGTAAGCTGGGTTTGTGTTATAGTTTATTTCTACAGTACTGTTTTCTTTTGAATATTCAATACAGTTTTTTAGTATGTTTGTTATTGCTTCTATTTGCCACTTTAAATCACAATTAAGAAGTATTTTTGTGTTATTTAGTATATTTATTTTAACATTTTTTAGGTCACATAATAAAGATACATTTTTTACTGATTCATTTATTAAGTCAGTTATTTCTATTTCTTTTTGTGTGAATTTAATAGTGTTTGCATCAAATTTAGATAATTTAAGAAGTGAGTTTATTAGAAAGTTTATGTTTATTATTTCTCTTTTTATTTCTCTTAGGAATTCATTTTTTGTGTTTATATCTATATCAGTGTTATCAATTAAATTATCTAACATTATTAGTATACTTGTTAGTGGTGTTTTTAATTGATGAGAAATGTCTTCTAGAGAATTTTTTAAGTTTATTTTATCATTTTTTTGTATTTCTAAAGTTTCTTTTAGCATTATTGTGGTTTTATATATTTCATTTTTTAGTATTGATAGTTCATCTTCTGACATAGAGTCTACACTTATTTTATAGTTTTTGTTATTTAGTTCTTTTAAGTAGTTTGTTATTTCTTTTAGTTCAATGTCTTTTTTTCTATTGTAATGAAGTAAAACAAATAGTATTAGAGAAATTGAAAGTATTAAAGTTATGGTGTTTATTATTAAGTATTTTTTAAATAAGTTATTGTTTTCTAATATTATACTTTCTTTATTTATGTCTATTCCATATTTATTTAAAGTGTTATCTTTATTATTTTTTGTGTTTAGTATTTTTATTATTTCTTCTTCAGTAATACCAGGGTACTCTTTTAATAAAGTATTAGTTATTTCTATTATTTTGTTATTATAGTTTTTTGTGTAATTAGAATACTCATATATATTTAGTGATATAAATAGAAAAAGTATTACTAGTATAATAAATAATAATAGTTTTAAGTGTTTTTTTAGTTTTATTTTATTTTTCATCTATTCTGTACCCGATTCCTTTTATTGTTTTTATTATGTCTGTTTGTAGTTTTTCTCTTATTCTTTTTATGTATACTGTTACTGTGTGGTTATCTACAAAGTTACCTGTCCATTCCCAGATTTTATCTAATATTAAGTCTCTTGTTACTACTTTGTTTATGTTTGTAAATAGTAGTGATATTATTTTTAGTTCTAGAGGAGTTAGTTCTATTTGTTTATCTTTTTTATATATTATTAGTTTATCTATGTCAAAAGTTATGTCTTTTACTGTTATTTTACTATTCTTTTTTGTTCTTAGTAGTGTTCTATTTATTCTAGCTAGCAGTTCTTTTGTGCTAAAAGGTTTAGTTATGTAGTCTTCTGCACCTAGGTTAAGAGATTCCACGATTATGTCTTCTTCATCTTTTATTGTTAAAAATATTACTGGTATATTTAATTCTTTTAATTTTGTTTTAAATAAATTTAGTCCGTCTCCATCAGGTAAAGTTATGTCTAAAAGTATTAAATCTATGTTTTGTGTGTTTTTTAGGTATTCTTCTGCTTCTTTTAATGTTCTTTTATATATTAGGTTAAGTCCTTCTTTTTTAAAACTATAACTTAGGCCTTTTATTATGTTTATGTTGTCTTCTATTAATAGTATGTTCATAGTTTTTCCTTTCTTTTTTATTATAGCACACAAAAAGGGCTTTTGCCCTTATATGTTTTCTTTTCTTATTGTTTCTACTACATTTTGTTTATTTATTTTAGATATGCTATATTTCATTATTAGTGTAATTAGTAAGAATACTACAAGTGAAGATATAAGTATAGCAAGTATTGGTAATTTATAAGGAACGGGTGAATTAAATAGTTTATGTATTAAGTATGATAAAGCGACTCCTATAGGTATACCAAATATAAGTGATTTTATTCCTATAAATATACTTTCAAATCTTATCATTTTGTTAAATTCTTTTGTAGTCATACCAATTGACTTTAGTGTAGCAAATTCTCTTTTTCTTAGTTCCATACTAGTTGTTATTGTGTTAAATATGTTAGTTATACCAATTAGGCTTATTACTATTATAAATCCATAGAGGAATATTCCAATAAGAGTGAATAAGTTATTCATCATATTTACATTTTCTTCTGAGTTTGTAAGATTATAATCTTTTCCTTTTAGTAATTCATCTATGTCGTCTTGTAATTTAGTTGCATTTGATGATTTATAATATATGGTTAAATCTTGTAAATCATTTTTAGTTATTTTGTTAAATAATTCTTCACTTATTATTAAGTATGTGTTTTGATAGTTTTTAAAGCCAAATGGTTTTTTGTCTGTAATTAGACCTATTTCTATATTGTAGTCAGCCTTATTATTTAAGGTTCCATAAAGCGTATCACCTTTATTAAAGCCCGTGTATCTTAAAGTTTTATAAGTCATTTTTTTATCACTTGACTTTTGATAACCGACAGTTACATAATCCATTAGTATTCCTTTGTCACTTATTTCATCATAGTTTAGGCCTAGTTCTTTTATGTATTTTTTATATTGAGTAGTTCCTAGTGTGTAAATATTTATGTATTCGGTATATTCTTTATTTTCGTCTATTTTTAAGTTTAGGAATTTTATGTATTCAGGGTTTAGTATTCTGTTTTTATAATTAAAGCCTACACTTCTTATTACAGAATAGTTTTCTATGTTGTCTAAGTTAGTTGTTTCTATGTACATTTCTAGTTCTTTATCGTTTTCTATTTTGGAAGTATATAAGGATAAGTTATATTCACTAATTTTTAGTTCGTTATCTATTTCACTAAATGCATCACTCATAAAACTAGATAAGGCTATAAAAACAAATACTGATATTATTATAGAAAGTGTGGTTGTTCTATATTTCTTTTTGTTTCTTTTTATGTTTTTGTATGAAATTACTCCGCCTATTCCAAATAGTTTGTTTATTATTTTAGGAGTTTTTAGGCTTTTTCTTTTTATTTTTATGTTTCCACTGTTTCTTATTAAGTCTATTGGTGAGATTTTTGATGCACGTTTTGCACTTCTAAAAGATGATAAGTATATTGTTATTATTCCTAGTATAAGAGATATTATTATTGATATTAATGATAAAGAATATACTAGTTTTAGTGATGTATTTAGCATATCTTTTAAGAAGAAATTACTTACTATTATTAGTATGTATGAAGCAAATAAGCCACATAGTATTCCTAGAGGTATACCAATTAAGCCTAGTACGGTTCCTTCAAAAAATACAGTTTTCTTTATTTGTTTTTTAGTTGCACCTATACTTCTTAGCATTCCGTATTCACGTGTTTTTTCTGTTATAGATATGTCAAAACTATTTTTTATACAGAATACTGAAGTAAATATTATTATTAGTATTACAATTACGACTACTACTCCAAGACCACCTGTACTAGAGTCACTTAATGGGTTTGTTTCTAGTGTTATTAGATAGTTATTTATGTTTATTTTGTATTTTTCTTTAGGTGAGTAATTTTGTATGTATTTTTTTACTTCGTCATTTGTAGCAGTAGCAGTATAGTATTTTTCAAATAGTTCTCCGTCTACTCCTAGAATACTTGCAGTTAATTTGTATGCGTCTTTTGTTCCAGCTTTATTATATTTTGCATATACGTCTACTACCCCATTTATTTTTTCACTTGAAGTATAAGTTATTAGAGTGTAACCAGGAGCACTATAGGGTTCTATGTTCGATGCAGGTCTTTCCATTATTCCAACTATTTTGTATGTTTTTGTTTCTCTTTCTTCTATTATTTCGTTTATTATTTCCTCTTCTTCATTATTTAAAGTTGTTTGTAATGGGTTACTTTGATCTAGTTCTACATTATCACTTTTACTTATTCTTTTTCCAATATTTAGAGTGAGCGTATCACCTACTTTTAAGTCTATTCTACCATTTGTTTTTAAGTGAGATGGGATAAGTATTTCGTTTTCATTTTCAGGATACTCTCCTTCTATTAAGTTTACTGTTAGGTTTTCCATAGATTCTTTTGTAAATGCTTTTATGAAAACATATGGTTTATATTCGTTTTTTGAGTTTATTTTAGAGTATCCTAAGTCTTTTGTTAAAAATACATTTTCTATTTTTCTATTGTTTTTAAAGAGATATAAATCTTTTTCTTCTACATTATGAAATACTGTATGAAAGTTACCTTTTATTTCAGTTTCAAAGTTTATTAGTGAGTCTATTCCACTTTTATATATTGTGCTTACTGCAGTGATAAGGGCGACTGATAAAATTATTCCTATTATTGTTACTATTGTTCTTTTTTTGTTTAGGAGTAAGTTTTTAGTTGTAAATTTTTTTAATAAGTTCATTATGTACCTCCTAAACTATACGTCCATCTTCTAATTTTATTATTCTATCAGCAACTGATGCTATTTCCATATTGTGAGTTATCATTATTATTGTTTGTTTAAGTTCTTTGTTTGTCTTTTTTAGAAGTGCGACTATTTCATCACTTGATTTTGAGTCAAGGTTACCAGTTGGTTCGTCTGCTAGTACTATAGTTGGGTTAGTTATAAGGGCACGACCAATACTGGTTCTTTGTTGTTGGCCACCTGATAATTCACTAGGCAAGTGTTTTTTTCTTTTTTCTAGTCCTAGTAAGGAAATCATTTCATCTAACTTCTTAGTGTCAACTTCTTTGTTATCTAATAGTAAAGGCAGTGTAATATTTTCTTCTACATTTAATATAGGTATTAAGTTATAAAACTGGTAGATTAGTCCCACTTGTCTTCTTCTAAATATTGCAAGTTTATCATCGTTATAAGAAGAAATGTCTTCGTTATCTATATATATTTTTCCTGAAGTTGGTCTATCTACTCCACCGATTAAGTGTAAAAGAGTTGATTTACCACTACCAGAAGCACCTACTATAGCCACAAATTCTCCTTTTTCTACCGTAAAAGATACGTGGTCTAGGGCAACTACTTTTGTCTCTCCTTTTCCATATATTTTAGTTAAGTTATCTACTTTTAGTATTTCCATATACTTTTCCTCCTTTATAAATTACATTATAGTTAAGTAAAGTTACTAGTAAGTTACAAAGTTTATAATTTTTTTCTTTTTTGTTACATTATACCATTATAAGTGATATAATAACTAGGACTATGTGGGGGTGAGTCCTTGAAAAATGTTTATAGCGATATTAGAGAAGCTAGGGAATTAATTTTAAGCAATCGTTCTAGAAGTTTCTCAACTTTATACCCTTTTACTACTGAGAATTTAAATGGTTATATGTCTTTATTTGATTTTAATAAAAAACGAGTTTTAACTGTGGGTAGCTCAGCAGATCAAATTCTTAATTCTTTTAGTTTAGGTAGTAAAGATATAGTTTGTTTTGATAGAAACACTTTTACTAAGTATTATTTTGATTTAAAGAAAGCAGGTATTAAAGAATTTAGTTTGGAAGAGTTTGTTAAGTTTTTTTGTTTATATAATAGTAATTTTATTAAAAATAAAGAGGTTTTTAATTTAAGAGATTTTGAAAGACTTGTTCCTTATTTAAGTAGTAGTTCATTAACTTTTTGGAGTGAGATTTTAAGTTGTTTTAGTTCTTATAAAGTTAGAAATAGGCTTTTTAGTAGTGATGAATACCCAGTAAATGTTATTAAAAAGATTAATAATTATATGGTTAGAGAAAAATATAATTTGTTAAAGAAAAGTATAGATGAGTTAAATGTAACTTTTATACATTCAGATATTAGATATGTTAGTGATTTACTTAGTGGTAAGTTTGATTATATTATGCTTTCAAATATTGCTGCTTATTTAGAAGGAATTTACTATGATAAGTTAAGGGGTTTTAAAAATAATGTTTTAGAGTTAAGTGATTTTTTAAATGAAAATGGAGTTATTTTTCTTTCTTATTTGTATGACTATGATAAAGATACAAGGGTTAAGTTTTATTGGGATTTAATTTATCACTTAGATTTAGTCTACCGTGAATTTAAAGGTTATCAAGTATCACTAGAGAGTTTTAAAGGAATTGGAAGTATAGAAAAAGATAAGGAAAGAGTTAAAGATTCAGTTTTAATCTTTAAAAAATGATATTAATTTTTTTGTTTTTAGGTTATAATTAAAGTAGTGATGGATATGAGAAAGAAAGTTTTAATAGGTTATGCTTCTTATGGTTCTGGTCATAAAGCAGTAGCGCATTATATTAAATCTTATTTTGATAAGTTTAATGATTATGAAGTAATGATTCTTAATTTATCTGAGTATTCAAGTGGCTTTGGTAAGTTAGCGGCTAATGTTTTTGACCATGTTAATAAGAGGGAACATATTTTTAGTTTTTTCTATGATATTGTTAATAATAAATTAATGGGTAAAGGAAATATTCAACTTTGTTTAAAGAGTTTTGATACTTCTAAAGTTAGAGAAGTTTTTAAGGAGTTTAACCCTGATATTGTTATTTCTACTCATTATTATACTAGTTATTATGCTGGGTTATTTAAGAAAGAAAATGTTATTAATTCTAAGATTTTTACTGTTATTACTGATTTTTCACATCATTCTTGGTGGACTGTTAATAAGGAAGATATTAATTATTTTATAGTTGCCAATGATATGGTTAAGAATGAACTTATTAGTCACGGGATAGAAGCTTCTAAGATATGTCCTTTTGGTATTCCTATTAATAGAGATTATATTAGGAATGTTGATAATAAAGAATTTGTTTTAAAGAAGTATAGTCTTAATGGAGGTAAACCTATTTATTTGTTTTTTGCAGGAGGAAGCGATGGGTTTGATTCTGCTTATGATTATTTTGTTCCTCTTGTTAAAGCAAAGTTACCTATTGATATTATATTTGTTTGTGGAAAAAATAAAAAACTTAAAGATAAGTGTGAAAAGTATATTGCAGATAATGATATTAAGAATGTGATTGTTTTAGGGTTTAGTAAGGATGTGTTTAATCTTTTAAATATATCAGATGTGGTTATTACTAAACCTGGGGGTTCAACTGTGAATGAGATTATTTCTATGAAGAAACCTAGTATTTTAATTCCTGGAGTTGGTGGACAAGAAAAGTATAATGCTAAGTATATGGTTAAAAAGCATTATTCTTTAAAGGTAAGAGGGACTAAAAATTTGGTTAGAAAAGTTAAGTTATGTATTAACTACCCTTTTATAGTTAATTCTATGAAAAATAAATTATGTAAGATGAACGAAGAAGATGCTTGTAAGAAAATATACGAACTTGCTAATAAAGAGGTTTTAAAAAAGGACTAGCGATTAGTCCTTTTTGTGTATTTTAGTCTTTTATAGTTTATTTCATTATATTTGTAATCACCTAGTAATGTACTAGTCCAAGATGAGTCTATTTCTGGAAAGTATGCATCAGCTTTGCTAGAAGCGTCTACTATAGTAATAAGCATTTTATTTGCGTCAGTTATAAATTCTTTATATATTTGTGAGCCACCAATTACCATTATTTCTTCGTTTATGTTAGTTAGGTAATTTAGTAGTTCTTCTTTACTTTTAAATGTCAGTACTTCACTTCCAAGATTAATATTACTTCTTGTTAATACTATATGACGTCTATTTGGAAGAAGTCCACCAAGAGAGTCAAATGTTTTTCTACCCATTACTATTATTTTTCCTGTTGTGTTTTCTTTAAAGAATTTCATATCTTCAGGAATTTTCCATATGAGTTTATTATTTAAGCCTAGTTCATTATTTTTTCCAATAAGTGCGATTAGTGTTATATCCATAGTACCTCTTCCCTTCTTAATTAGTATAGCATTTATTTATGGAAATTTACACATTTATACTATATCTTTTACTTTATATTCTATTAAATTAATTATATTTTCTATTTCATTTATAAAAGGACTTCTTTCTTCTTTGTTTTCATTTAAGAGCAAATATACATAGTTTTTAGTTCTAGTAAGTGCGACATAAAAAAGTCTTCTTTCTTCTGCATATGGTATTTTTTCTTCTAATAACTTACTTTGAAATAATTTATTCATCCAGTAAGTTTCATAACCATTACTAGGAAAATAGTTATTAAGTCCAATTAGTATTACTTCATCACTAGTTAGTCCTTTAGATTTATGCATAGTCATTCCATCTATAAGAATATCTTCATAACCTACAAAAGTGATTTTTGTATCTATATCATCTAGTAGTTCTGGATCTAAAAAGCAATTATTTATTATTCTATTAGTTCTACCTAGTATTAAAATATGATGAGTCGGATTTTCTTTATGTATGTGTAAAATTAATTCTTTTAGTGTTTCATATTCTTTTCCTTTTTCAAATACTGCATATTTTATAGGACTTTCTATATGTTTATTTGATATTAATTCTTTTTTTATTTGACTATCGTTTTTCATTATAAAGATTCCAGCTCGGTCAATTAATTCTTGGCTGTTTCTATATGTTTTACTTATTTTTGATAGTTTTGCTCCTTTAAAGTATTTTTCAAAGTTATATACATATTTTATTTTTGAACCTGCGAATGAATAAATTGATTGCCAATCATCGCCTACGGCAATTATTTTAGCATGATTTTTTAAAGATATATTTTTAGTAAACTCATATCTTTCTTCTGATATGTCTTGATATTCATCAATTACTATGTAATCACAGTCAGTTTTGTGAGATGTAACATAATTTATGTATTTATTTGCATAGTAAATCATATCACTAAAGTCAAAACCGTAGTCTTGTGATCCATATAAATTCTTTTGATAGTAGTGATAATATTCATCTATCATTTTAAATTCTTTTATAAATGTATTTTGTTCTTCTTTAGATTGTTTTAAAATATAATCTTTTATTATGTTTACATAGTCTTCTCTTTTTTCTGATTTCTTAATGTTATCTATTATTTTGTAATAAAAATTTTCAAGTGGTTTAAATTGATATATTTCTGTTTGTTTAAGTATTTCTTCATATATTTTTTCATCTGTTAAAGGGTTTAATATGAAGCCCATATTTAAAAGTGCAATTTTAAGTCTATTTTCAATTGGATTATTTTCTATGTATTCTAGTTTTATAAATTTTGTTTTTCTTAAATTATGATATTCTTCTTTTTGTTTTTTAATTCTCTCGTAATTTTTATTTGATAATCCGAAGTATTCTATATATACTTCTTCCCCATTTAAGTTTAGTGTAAAATCTGGTTTATATGTTTTTTTACTTTCCAATAGTTCTGGAAATATTTTTTCATATTCATAATTTATTCCATTTTTAAATAAAAAGTTAGCAATTATAGCTTCTCCTTTAGATTTTACTATTTCACCTTTTAGAGTAATTATATATTCTCCATTCATTCTTGCATATGTTATTTTATTTATTTTTTCTTTTAGATTTTTTTCATTTTGTAATTTATATTTTTTGTAACTATTAAAATATTCGTCATAAGTTTCATATTTTTCATAATTTTCTAGAAAAAATTTTCTTATTGTGTAGCTTGAACCTATTTTTGTATTTGGAAATAATTCTATTAGTTCTTTTAATTTTGATTTATTAGGAAATAGTTCTTCTTTTATGTAATTTAAAAATATTTTGTTTCTGTTATCTTCGCCTATTACATAACATTTTCTACCATTAAATATTTCACGAATGTATGAGTAACCTAAAGAGTGAAATGTTGTTATGTTAGCATCTATGTTAAAGTCTCCATTTATTCTATCAATTAATTCTTGTGTTGCTTTTCTTGTGTAAGACATTACTATTATTTTATTTGGGTCTACTTTCTTTTTGTCTACTAAATATTTTACTTTAGAAGCCATTGTAGTTGTTTTTCCAGTTCCTGCTCCTGCGATTATTAATGAGTAATCTTCTTCTCTTAGTATGGCTTTTATTTGTTCTTCGTCTAATATAATATTATCATCAATTCCTTTATACATATTTTTAAAGTATTCATAGTTTTCTAAATATAATTTATTTAGTATTTTATCATTGTATTCATCAATATTAAAGTTAATTGGAATAACTTCTTTATTTTGTTCTTTTATGTATGTGTATAAATAGTTAGAGATATATTCATTGTTTTTTATTTTATTAATAAATTCCTCGGTCATAGACTACTCACCTATTATAAGTATAGCATTTATTTATGAAATTTTGTAGAGCATATATTTCGTATTTTATCAATGTATATTTTTGCGTTTACATTTATGTTTACAAATAGTATAATTAAAACTGATAAAGAAGAATATTTATGGCATTTAATGTATGGTTTTGCATTTACTACATATAAATTAAATTAATTATGTAAAATTGATAAAGATTTATCTGCATTTCATATTCAAGATTATGAAAGGAAGTGAAACATATTGCATATTCAATTGCATATTTTGTCATTATAAATGTGCAATTGAAATAAAAAATATGCAATTAAATTATGAGAGATTTTAATTTAAAGAATGGGGAGAAATATGGAAAAGAAAAAAGGTAATGAGAGAAAAAGTATTTTTCCAAAAGGCTTCTTTAGTAAAGCAAGAAAAGAAATAACTTTGGAAGAGGCTTTAAAAGATGTTATTCCAGTTGAGTGGGAAAAGAAAAAAATGCCAAAAAAAATTAAAATTAACTAGATAATATGACTAGTTAATTTTTTTATAAAAAAGCCCTTTATTTATAAGGGCTTTATGAACAATATATGGTGACCGGTACGGGATTTGAACCCGTGGATGTCGCCTTGAGAGGGCGATGTGTTAACCATTTCACCAACCGGCCAATAACTAAATTACTTAGTTATTTTACCATAATAATCTTTTATTAACAATCTCAAATGTTAAATTTTTCTATTCTTTCTTTTATTCTATCTTTTCCTAATAGTTTTAGTATTTCATATAAGTCTGGTGTTTCTTTTCTATGAGTTACAGCTACTCTTATAAGTTCACATACGTGAGATACACTACCTTTATAGTTATCAGGGTTTTGTTTATATTCTTTTGTTTCACTTGCAAAACCAAAACGTGGACATATTTCTTTTATTTTGTTAAACCAAGTTTGTTTATCATCACTTTCATCATATACATTATTTATATAATATGTTAATAAGTCTTTGTTATAAAAATCTTTATATTCATAAGGTGTTTCATCTTTATTAAATAATTCATCATACATATATGATATTTCTTTTCTTACTGATGCATAGTTTTCTATGTCTTTTCTTGGTCTTTCCACTTCTCTTTCGATATTTAATACATTTATTGAATAGTCTTTATATTTTGTTAATAAATCGTAAAATTCTTTGTCAAATTCTTGTGAATAATTTAGTGCTTCTTCATATAGTTCACTAGCTTTCATTGTTGATATAAAGTTTTTAGATATGTTAGTTAGTTTATCTAAATCAAATAATGAACCAGATGTGCTTACTTTATCAAAAGATAATGTGAAGTCTAACCAGTTTTCTTTATTCTTTTCATACCATTCTTCATAATTTGAGTTAGCTGTTGTCATTATGTATATTTTTACTGCTTCTTTAGGTATACCTGCTTCGTGGTAGTAACTAACTGCTGCTTCTTTATCTTTTCTTTTACTTAGTTTTCTTATTCCACCTTCATCTTTTTTAGTAAGTGGACTAAGATGTGCATATATAGGTCTCTTATATCCAAAAGTGTCAAATAGTTGTACATGTATTGGAAGACTACTTAACCATTCATCACTTCTTATTATGTGAGTTACTTTCATTAAATGATCATCTACTAAATGTGCGAAGTGATAAGTTGGTAGTCCATCTTTTTTTATTAAAACTATGTCCAAGTCATTTTCTGGAAAAGATAGTTTACCACGAACTGCATCTTCTATTATTACTTTGTTTTCAAAGTTTCCAGGACTTTTAAATCTTATTATGTATTTTTCTCCTTTGCTTATTCTTTCTAATGCTTCATCCATAGTGATGTTTCTAAATTTTGCAAATTGTCCATATATACCTATTCTTGCTTTTACGTTTTCTTGTTTTTTTCTTATTGTTTCTTGTTCTTCTTCTGTCATAAAACAAGGATATGCAAGGTCACGTTCTATTAAATATTTAGCGAATGCTTGATATATGTCTTTTCTTTTACTTTGAATGTATGGACCATATTCACCTATTTCTTCTGTTTCACTAATAGCACCTTCATCAAAAGTTATACCATAGTCTTTTAAATCTCTTATTATTTCTTCAATACCATTTTCTACTGTTCTTTTTGTGTCAGTGTCTTCTATTCTAAGTAAGCATATTCCGCCTGTTTGGTGCGCAAAACGGGTTGCAATAAAACTAGTGAATAGTCCACCTATATGAACAAAACCAGTAGGACTAGGTGCAAAACGGGTTACTATAGCTCCTTCTTTTAGGTTTCTATCTTTATACATATTTTCATATTCTTCTTTTGTGTGTTTAACGTTTGGTAATAAAATATTTGCATATTCAGTTTTAGTCATAAGTAAATCACTTCTTTCTTGTTTTATTATATAGAAAATATTAGATTTATTCAAGAATTATTGCATCATCTTCTCCTTTATATTCTACATATATAAATATTACACCAGCGATTACAAATAAAATTGATGCAAGTATATCTAAGTTATTTACGAAGTCACTTACAGCATCATTTTTGTTTCTTACTTTACTTTGTAAAAAGTATAAGTATATTAATAAGCCTACTACTAATAAGATTAGTCTTATGTTATGCGCTTTTTCTTTTCCATTTATATCTTTTCCTAGTTCTTCATTTTTTTCTAAGTGATTTGCATATATTCCTGATATAGATACTATTATAAATATTATAAAAATAATATCGCTTATTTTTAGTTCTTTTAATTTTTTAATGATGCTGTCGTTCATATTTAATTTTATGTTTTAAAACTTTAATTTTACTTATAAATCTTATATAATGTAATTACTGCTTGTGTGGCGGAATAGATGTAATTTTTTTTGACAAAAGCCAAACAATATGGTATTATGAATATGTCAAGGAAACTTGCATAAAATAAAAAGGGAACATTCAGTCTAGTCAAGTTGAATGTCTACCCAAAATAAATTTGTTTAGGCACTTATTCTAGTGAATGAGTGTCATTTTTTTATAACTACTATCATAATGATAAGGAGAAATAAAATGATAGCAATGAGCTTCAAAACTTTTATTATAAAAGTTTTAGTTTTCATTTTATCAAACCTCCTTTCTATAAAGATTGGAGGTAGACACTCAACGACTGATATTCCATAAAAAAATTATATATCATATAAAAATCTAAAACAAGCGAACAAAGCCATTTTTTAAAAATATGTTGAATTAAAAATTGAATTTTACTTATAAATCTTATATAATGTAATTACTGCTTGCGTGGCGGAATTGGTAGACGCGCACGACTCAAAATCGTGTACCTTTAGGTGTCGGGGTTCGAGTCCCCGGGCAAGCACCATTTAGTTTATTAAGTCCATATAGGACTTATTTTAAAGAAAACTAATAAGTGTAGGTGAAGTATTTTATGAAACCAATAATTGGAATTGTTGGAAGAAGCGGTATTTATACTGATTCAGATGTTAAATTTAATTCTTTATTTTTTGCAGAGAAATGTAGAATGTGTATTATTAAGGGCGGAGGTACTCCCATTGGAATTTTGCCTTCTCAAATAGTAGAATATAATGATAGTGTTCCTAGTAAGTTACCTAGTTTGAGTGAAGAAGAAAAGGAAGTTTTAATTAGTCAAATTAAGTTATGTGATGGTATTTTATTTCCTGGTGGTACTAAAAGATTTAATTATGACTTGTTTATTTTAAATTATGCATTAGAGCATGATATTCCTATTTTAGGTATTTGTCTTGGTATGCAAATATTTACTATGGTGGATGAAAATGGTAATTCAGTAGTTTCATTAGAAAAAATTGAAAGTGATGTTAATCATAGTGATTATTTAAATAGTACTGTTCATAGTGTTACTATTTCAAAAGATTCTAAATTATATCAAATTATAGGAGAAGAAACTTTTATGGTTAATAGTAAACATAAAATGAAGATTGTAGACCCTAGTACATTTAAGATATATGGATATAGTAGTGATGGAATTCCTGAATTAATTGAAAGACATGATAAGAAATTTGCTATTGGTGTACAATGGCATCCTGAAGTACTTGCATTAAGCGATGAAAAACAAATGAATATATTTAGAGCATTTGTAGATGCTTGTAAAAAATAAAAGCACTCATTGAGTGTTTTCTTTATATGTTGATTTATAAAGTTCTATTTCAGTATTATCTATAGGGTTATCTTTTTGTTCTAGTTTTGGTAAGTCTTCTTTTGTAGCAAGACCAAAGTAATCTAGAAATTCATTTGTTGTTTTATAAAGATTTGGTTTGCCAATTGTGTCTTCTTTTCCACATTCTTTTATAAAACCTCTTGCTAGTAATTTTCTTATTATTTGTACACTTGATACTCCTCTTATTTCATCAACTTTTATTCTTGTTATTGGTTCATTATAAGCGATTATTGCAAGAGTTTCTAAGGCTGCATTTGATAAATTAAATACACGACTATTGGTTACTAGTTTTTCATAGTATTTTTTGTGTTCACTTTTTGTTGTTAGTTTGAAAGTATTACCTAGAAAAGATATTCTAAGTCCTCTTTCTTCACTTTCGTAATCTTTTCTAAGACTAGTAAGTATTTCTTTTACTTCTTCTTCACTTACTTCTAATAATATACTTAATTCTTTTAAAGTTATTCCTTCATCTCCGACTACAAAAAGTATTCCTTCTGTTACGCTTTTTAAATTCATTTTAATCAACTCTTTCAAGTATTATTTCACCAAAGTTAGCATCTTGTTTTAGTAATATTTCATTATTTTTAGCCATTTCTAAAATACTTAAGAATGTTACTATTACATATGGTCTTGTTATTTCTTCAAATAATTTTGTAAATTCTATAGTTTTTTGTTTTTTTAATATATTTCTTATTTTACCAACTCTTTCACTTACTGACAATTCTTTTTTTGTTATTTTTGTGTTTAGTGGTTTTGAGTATTCTTTTCTTTCTAATAGTTTTTTTAGTGCTTCAAGTAAGTCATAGGCTGTTACTTCACTATTATTTTGTAATTTTTCTTCTGTATAATTTTCTTTTCTTTCTGGCATTTTAGTATAGTAGTTACCACGATTTTGTTCTAGACTTCTAAATGAAGTTACACTTTCTTTATATTTTTGATATTCAAGTAATCTTCTTTTTAGTTCTTCTTCTGGATCAGGAGCGTATTCATCTGTTTCTTCTTTTGGTGGTTTTGGAAGTAAGTACCTACTCTTCATTTCTATTAGTTCTGCTGCAGTTACTAAGTATTCACTTGCTATATCTAAATTTAGCTCTTCCATTCTTTTTATGAAATCAATGTATTGTTCAGTTATTTCAACTATTTTGATCTCACTTATGTCCATTTTTGATTGTTTTACTAAATGTAATAGTAAATCTAATGGACCCTCAAAATCCCCGATTAAAAATTTATCCATTATTCACAGCTCCAGTTGTTATCTTCTTCAGTTAATTTAACTTGTCTATTTAAACTACCTATTGTATATAATAATTTATAATCACTTGTGTCTTCAGTTATTTTTAATAAATCTATTGTATAAACTATACTTGTATCATCATATGTAAGGCCAGTGTCATCTAGTTTTGATATTACTTCTGATTCTTTTTCAAAAGATTCTTTATATTTTGTTTGTATTTCATCTAATTCTGGTGTAGTTGTTTCTGTGTTTTCAGTTTGTTCTTCGTTTGGTGTTTCTTCTGTTTCAGTAGTTTCTTTTTTAGTTAATAATCTATCTACAGTGTATTTTGTTAGACCAGTTTCACCAAAATTATATGTTATTTTATTAGTTATTTCATAGTCTCCTTCTTCTACTATGTTTGTGCATACTAATTTAGTATTATCTTCTTTTATATCTTTACTCTCAATTATTACTACTTTTGCATATTTTGCTTCACTATATAAAGTGCTGTTAATGGTTAAAGTGTATGTTCCTTGTACTTTTCTTTCTAGTTTAGAGTCATGAACAAATTTAGTTCTATAAATTATGTTTTGTTTACTATTATAAAGTTCTATAAATATATTTAGTTCATTTGGGTTTTTTATTCCTGATTGTGGTAAATATATAAAGTCTATTGTATTATCTGATTTTTTTATAAAATTATAGAATTTTATTTTTTTTGCTGTTATAGAACCAGTTTCACTTCCTATTTCTAACATTCCATTTATTGTTTCTTGTTCTTCTATATCTTTTACTTCATCAGAGTATGAAAATATAGATTTTTTATTAAATAAGCTTGTTATTTTTGGTAATAATAAAACGAGTACTACTAAACCTATTAAGATTATAAATAATAGTCTATTTTCTTTTTTTCTTTCTATTTTATTTGCAGCTTCAGTTTTTTTATCTTCTTCTGCAAAATCTAATACTTCTATTCCATCTGTTTTTTGATTAGATGAAGTAGAATTTGCTTCTTTATTTGGTTCTATATTTTCTACTTTGTTTTTCTTTTTAAATAATCCCATAAATATTCTCCTATTCTTTTTTAATTATAACAAAAAACTAAAGATACGACAATATCTTTAGTTAATTTAGTGTTTTGGTTTAGTTACTAATGCTACTAAGAATGCAACTATTATTGCTACTGATAGACCTCCAGAAGATGTGCTTAATATTCCGTTTAATAGTCCTGTTATTCCGTCTTCTAAGTAACCCTCATATGCTCCTTTAAATAATAAGTGGCCAAAATTAGTTATAGGCACACTTGCTCCTGCGCCTGCCCAGTCTAAAAGTATTTCGTATATGCCAAAGAATGAAAGAATGGCACCACAAACTACAAGTATTGAGTTTAAATGTCCTGGAGTAAGGTTTGTGTTTTCTAAAACTATTTGTCCGATTGCGCAGATTAAACCACAAAGTATAAATGCATTTATATATATCATTTTATCACTTCCAAACTTACAACGTGAGAGATTGCAGGAATTGTTTCATTTATGTTTGAACTTAATTTTGAGTGCATTGAACCAGTTCCTACTAGTAGTATTTTTTTATAATTTTCTTTTAATATTTTTGAAAATAAGGTTAGTGGTAAACATATTGGACCACTGCCGCCTGCAATTTCTTTACCTGAATTTTGTTCATATAGTATGCTTGATGCATCTTTAAATATTCCATTTGTTATTTTATATTCTTTTTTTAAGTAGTCTTTTAATATTTCTAGGCCATAGACACCTAAGTCACCTGTTAATATTAAATCATAGTAGTCTATACTTCTATTTGTGTCTTTTAAGTGTTCATATATTGTTCTTGCTGCAGCTGGGGCCATGCAAGCACCCATGTTGTTTACATCACTGTAACCTATATCTGTCATTTTACCAATTGTTCCGTATTCTACTTTTATATTTGTTTTTTCACTTGTTAATAAAGCACTTATACTACCTGTTACAGTAAACGTATTTACTTTTTTTCTTAAGGAACCATATTCAATTGGAAAACGAAATTGTTTTTCACTTACTAGGTTGTGTGCACTGGTAGTTATTACTACTTTATTATTTAAGTCAGTTAATAAACTTCCTATTATTAGTCCCTCTGTAAATGTCGAACACGCACTGTAGATACCTAAAGTGGGTATTTCAAAGTCTCTACTTGCAAAAGTTGATGCAAATAATTGGTTTTGTAAGTCTCCACTAATTAAAGCATCTATGTCTGTTTCTTTTAGTTTTTCTTTTCTTAATAGACCTTTTATGGTTTCTATTTGGTATGATGATTCTCCTTCTTCTATAGATTTTTTGTTATTATAATAGTCTCTTATTATTTTATCTACTTTAAGTGATATATCATATTCATTTCTTCCTAGTAATGTATAGTTATTTTTTATATAAGAACTTTCAAATTTTATTGTCACATTATCACTCCTTTTAAAAGTGCTAAGAAGAAAGCTGATACTAGACCAAATAAGATAATACTACCAGTTAGTTTAAATATATTAGATCCTATTCCTTTTATAAATCCTTCTTTATTGTTGTCCATTGCAGCACTTGTCATTGAATGAGCAAAGCCTGTTGTAGGTATTATGAAACCACATTTTCCAAAAGTTACTATGTTGTCAAATATTCCAAGTCCTGTTAGTATACTTGATATAACTACTAAAAGTATCATTAAATACATGTAGCATTCACTAGGAGGCATATAGAACTTTGCTTCTAAGAATTTTACAAATAGTTCTCCTAATGCACCTAGAGAGCCACCAACTACAAATGATATTAGTACGTTTTTTATTTTGTCTTCTTTAGGACTATTTTTATCCACTATTTTTTTATATTCTTTTAATTTCAAAATAACTCACCATTTATTAATATGGTGAGTTATTCATTTTTTATACTAAGAGGCTAGTTTTGAATTCATTTTTTTTAATATTAATTTTTCACTCCTTGATACTTGTACTTGATTAATACCTAGTACTTCTGCTGTTTCACTTTGAGTTAAATCTTTAAAGTACCTTAGTTCTATTAATTTTCTTTCTTCTTCATTTAGTGAAGCTAGTTCTTTTTTTATGTCTAGTAAATTATCTATTTGTTTTTGGTTATCTACTCCCACCACTTGTTCTAGTGTGAAGTTATCTTCATTTAAGTCTTCATCTAAACTTACAACGTATGCACATTTTTCTATTATATAAGATAGTTTATTTTCTTCTATATTCATAAAGTTACTTATTTCTGATAATTTAGGTACTCTTCCTAATTTATTTGTTAAGTATTCTTTTGTTTTTTCATATGATTTATATAGTTTTAATAAATCTGTACTAACTTTAACTGTTCTATCTGTTCTAATGTACTCTAGAATTTCTCCTAATATATACTCATAAGCATAAGTGCTTAGTTTAGTGTTACAGTTAGGGTTATAGTTATTGTATGCTTTTATTAAACCTATTACACCTACTTGAAATAAGTCTTCCATGTTATAGTATGAACTATATTTATGTGCAATTTTGTAAATTAGATTTTTATTTTCATAGATAATTTTTTCATATTCTTCTTTCATAAATTCATCACTCCTAGTGCAGTTAATTCATTATTTGTTTCATAAAAACTATTAATGTATTTACTTTCTTCTACTTGTTTTTTTACTTTTTTATTAGTTAGACTACATATTAATGCTTTTCCATTAAAGCCATCAATTATTTCACTAATACTATTTAAACATTCTAAACCAATATTATCTATTTCTAATACTTTGTCTAAATTAAGTACTATGTATTTAAGTCCATTATTAAGTATTATTGGTAGTATATTATTTTCAAAGGTTTCTTTTGTTTTTTTGTTAAGTAGGCCATCAAGTCTAATAAATAGTATTCCTTTTTTAAATTCCATATTTATATTTAGCATTTTTGTACCTCGAATATATGATAGTGCTTTTTAATAGTGTTTTATACAAATTCGACAAAACTAGATAATTATTTTGCTCGACAATTTTTTACTTTTTTTATTATTATTAGAAATACTGTGATTATTAGTGATAGTGTTAAAAATATAGAAATATATGTTAATACTTTGTTATTTTCTTTATTAGTACTTTTAGTTTCTACCATAGCTATTTTATCTTTTGTTTCTTCTTCTGGTTCTTCTTCCACTAGAGGGAAATTATCTGTTAAATCTTCTGTTAATTCATCTTCTAGTTCATTTACTTCATCTTCTTTTGGTTCTTCTACAAAAGTGGTTTTTACTAATTCTTCTTTAACAGTATTTGTTTTTGTTATTCTAAATTTGTCTTCATCTTTTATAAAACCTTCTAAGTTTTCAAAGTAACCTGGTACATATACTTTTTCATTAGTGTAACATTTATAGTATTTATCTTTATATCTATATTTTAATGCATTTAAATGATAGTTTTCATTTGAAAAATAATCGTTGTATTTTGGTTTTATTAATGCTGTGCATATGTTTTCTTCACATGTTTTAGTGATATCTGTTTCAAAATTTGCAAATGTCATTAGATACTCATATTCACTTATATAGTATGAAAAGCTTAAGCCATTAAAACTATCATAGTTTTTGTCATATACTACTTTTATTGTTAAATCATAGTAGTCTGATATGTATGGTAGTTCAAGTTTTAGGTTCATGCTATTATAAAGTGTGGCTTCTGTTTCGTAGTTGTTATCAATTAATTTTGATGCTTCGTCATTTCCTAAACTAGAATATACAAGTTTTAGTTTTAGTGGTAACATGTCTTTATCTAGCATTTCTATTTCTTTTACAGGTAATGAGTCTCCATTTACATATGGATACAATATGTTAATCATATAAACATTTTTCATAGGCACATCTATTCCATCATAAAGTGTTTCTATGGTTCTTCCTTCTTGTTCTTCTGGTTTTGTTAGTGCATATACCCATTCTCCATATTTATATGTATTTTTGTCTACGTTTTCAAAATATTCACAATTATTTTCAACGTCATTTTCATAATGGACATTGGTTTCTTTTAACGTGTACCATCTAAATTCTTTTACCTCCTTTTCTTCTGCATTTAATATTAATGGGAATGTTCCTAATAATATTAGTAGTATTTTTGTTAGTTTTTTCATAGTTCTCCTTTCTAGAAGAGTTTTTTCCCTTCTAATTCTTTATACGACAAAAACTAGTGAAAACGCTTTTATTTTGTTTTCTTTACGTTTTATTTACATAAAAAGATGGGTTTTATTTACCCATCATTATTCTATAATTGTTTTTAATTCTTTCGTTGTTTTTATTTATTTTTAAAGCTTTTAGTATGTTTTCAATTGCTTTTTCTTTGTTCTCTATTCCAAAATAACATATACTTAATAAATCATATATTGTTTCATTCCAAGCATATTCCTCATTTATGTAAGTATCACTTTTCTTTTTTATAGATTCTCCTTTTTCTAAAAAACATATACTAAGAGCATATTCTTTTTGTTTCCAGTATAACATTCCTAGTTCAATATAGGGTTCACGTAGATATGGTGTTTCTTTTATTGCAAGTTTATACCAGTGTTCTGATTCGTTATAGTCTTCTAATTCCATATAAATTCTTCCTAAGTATCTCATTGATGCACTTCTTTCTTCTTTCCATGTTGATGATTTTAAGTTTAAGTGTTTTTTTAGTGTTTTTATAGCTTCACTCCACATTTTGTTATACATGTATTCTCTACCTAAATAATGCATGTTTCTATCGTCTTCTGGATATTCTTCTACTGCTTCTATTAATAGTTTTAAGTAGTTACTTCTATCTTTTGTCCTATCTGGATAGTGGTTTATTTCTATTTTATTTGTTGTTAATACTTTTTCTTCACCACTACCAATATATGTTAATACTTCATGAATACTGTGAGTCCAAGTGTATGAACTTTTTTTATGTATTTTTCCTATATAATATGTACTTAGCGGGTTTCCTTCTTCATCAAATGTAAAATTCATGTTATATCTTACTTTATCTAAATTATTATTCCAAATACTTTCTAATTCTTTTCTCCAGTTTTTACTAAATACTTCATCTATATCAGTGCATACACATATGTCAGTATCATCTGGGACTAGTTTTAGTGAATCGTTTCTCGCTTGATCAAATTTAAAATGTTTATAATTCTTTGTTTTTACATGTACTCCTAGACTTTTTAAAATGCTTACTGAGTTATCAGTTGAACCAGTATCTAAAACGTATATTTCATCTGCTTCTTTCATGCTTTCATACCATCTTTTTATATGTTTTTCTTCATTTTTACATATTGCATATACGCATATTTTATATTTTTTCATAATTATCACTAATTTATTTTATGTTAGATTTAGTTATTTAATTAGTAATTTTATATTATTTAAAATGTAAAAAAAGAGAAATTAATCTCTTTTTTAAGCTGCATCTCCTGTTGGTCCTTGCGGTATTGTGAAGTTTAGTGTAAAGTTTGGATAAGTTCCTGTTATTTCTACTTCTGCGTCTGTTCCTGGAGCTCCTGTTGCTGTTGTTCCAACTTCAAATGTTGGTGTTTCTAGTGTTTCGCCTGTTGGACCTTGTGGTATTGTAAAATTAATTGTGTATGCTGGCCCTTCTCCTGTTATTTCTACTTCTGCATCTGTTCCTGGAGCTCCTGTTGCTGTTGTTCCAACTGCTAGTGTTGGTGTTTCTCCTGTTTCACCTGTTGGGCCGGTTGGACCAATTTCACCTGTTGGACCTGTTTCTCCTGTTTCGCCTGTTGGACCTTGTGGTATTGTGAAGTTGATTGTATAGTCTGGTCCTTCTCCTGTTATTTCTACTTCTGCATCTGTTCCTGGAGCTCCTGTTGCTGTTGTTCCGACTGTTAATGTTGGTGTTTCTCCTGTTGCTCCAGTTGGACCAGTTGCGCCGGTTGCTCCTGTTGCACCTGTTGGACCTACTGTACCACCTGTGCCGCCAGTAGCTGCTATAAAGCAACAACATCCAGAACTAAAATTGTTTCTATTATATTCTTCTATTTTACATAATGCTCTTTGATATGAATTCATTTTTTACTCCTTTCAATTTATTTTATGTGTTTAAAATTATGTTGTATATTTTATAAGCACATTATTTTTCTTTTTTAAATTTATTTACTATCTTATTATATAAATCTTTCATGTTTCTTCCTTCCTTTAGGAATTTGTTATTCCTAGTATAATTTATGAATTCATATCTATTTTGTATAGTATTCTAGTTTAGTACATTTAAGTTTCCACTTATTATATCTTTTAGATAGTTAATAAGTCTATTTATGTAATTGGTTTCTTTTACATTTTCGTTTACAATTAGTTTATATTCTTTTGTCTCTTCGTCTGCTTCTAATGTTAATGTTCCTACCTTATCTCCTTTTTTTAGTGGTGCTTTTACTTCATCTAAATCTATATCATATTTATAATTTATTTCTCTTACGTCTTTACTTAAAACTACATTTGCATTTTCTTCTAAGTAATATTTTATTTTTCTTTGTTTACTGTTATCTATAAAAATAGTACCTAAACTTTTATCTTTTGTTAGTAATGTATCTTTATAGAACATGCTAAATGCATATTCCATCATATTTATTGTATCTGTATTTCTATCTTCTTTTTCTTCTGCACCCATTACTACAGTGATAAGTCTCATATCATTTCTTTTCATTGTTCCAGTTAAACAATATCCTGCTTTTTCTGTGTAACCAGTTTTTAGTCCATCTAAACCACTATAAAAACGAATAAGTGAGTTTGTGTTAACAAGCCAGATACTTTTACCATTTTGGTGTGTAAGTGTTGTTTCATATGTTCCAGTTATTTTTAATATATCTTCATATTTTACTAATTCAGTTGCAATTAAAGCCATGTCGTATGCACTTATTACGTGACCATCTTCATCTAGTCCGTGTGGGTTTTTAAATACTGCAGTAGTGCACCCTAGTTCTCTTGCTCTTTTGTTCATCATTGCTACAAAGTTCTCTTCTGTTCCACCTAATTTTTCAGCTAAAGCTACAGCAGCATCGTTTGCGCTTCCTATTGCTACTGCTGTTAATAATTCTTCTACTGTTGCAACACTTCCCTCTTCTAAATATACTTGGCTTCCTCCCATATTTGCTGCATTTTTACTTATTGTGACTTGATCAGTTAAAGAAATAGTTTTATTATCTAGTGCTTCCATTACAAGTAACATAGTCATTATTTTAGTCATAGATGCAGGAGCATATGCTGTTTTACTATCTTTTTCAAATAATACTTTTTTTGTTGATGCTTCCATTATTATTGCACTTTTACTTTTTATATTAATAGGACTACTTGTTTTTTCTGCTTCACTTTCTTTTTCTTCTTTTTTTTGTTCAGTTGTACTATTATCAGTTGTTTTATTTAATTCTTCATTTTCATTTGTTTTTGGTACTGGGTCAGCTACATCTGCTTTTAAATAACATATTGGTAAACATAACAAAAGAAATAAAAACATTAAAATTATTTTTTTCATAAACACCTCTTAGTAAGTATAATATTCTTTATAACAATAAAAAATACTCTCTTTGGTAAAGAGAATATTTATTTTGAGTCTCTTTCTTCTATATAATCAACTACTTCATTTGTTTCATCATTAATTATTTCAATTCTATAATAATCTTTTAGAAATCCTTTATATATTTTAAAAGC
>CANPXI010000001.1 GCA_947585885.1 uncultured Bacilli bacterium | reverse complement strand
TACCATTTTTTTAGTTTTTTTCTATCAATAATAAGTTTTATTATTAGACTTATTACACTAGGTAAAAATATACATATTAATTTCATAATAATCACCATTTTAAGAAAGAAGTAAAAACTATTTTTCTTTTACTTCTTCTTCTAAACTTTTTATTATTTCTTCTACTATTCTGTCAGATGCTTTTCCATCATAATAAGGTATACAGTTTTTAAATGCTTTATTTCTTTTTTCTTTATTTGTGTCTTCATTTTTTAATACTGAATCTATAAAACTAAACATGTCTTTTGTGGTTGTACCTTTAATATAAGAATCAAATAATTCTTTAAATATACTAGAACCTATTTCTTCTCTAAATTTATTTACCATAAATAATACTGGTATATCAAGTCCACCGATTTCTACTAATATAGATGAACGATCACAAATTACTGCATCTATATTATATAATATTTCTCTATAATCTGCATCTTCTATAACAGTGATATTGTTCTTTTTTATTGTGTTTTTAAAATTTTCTTTTTCTTTTTCTGTTAAGTTATCATAAAACTTTGGATGTAACATTAAGAATAAATTATATTCTTCTTTTCTATAGTTAGAGTTTATAAAATCTGTATATACTTTAGTTTCTGGAGTTAGTAAAGCGTATCCACTTTCAGTATTAATTGTTAATGGAAAATGAATTTTTAATAATACATTCTTTTTATCTCCTTTTTTAAAGTTGTGATGAGTAGTAAATGATTTATTGTATAAAGAATCAAATTTTGGTAATCCAGTAGCTACTACTTTATTCTTTAATTTATAATTATATTTTATATAATTTTCTTTTATTCTTTCAGATGCAACAAATATTTTCCAACAATAAGAGAAGAAAGGTAAATTGTATTGAAGATATAAGCTATATTCTTCATCTGATATTTCAAGTCCATAAGGTATATAAATTATTCTATAGCCTTTTTGCATTAAGGTACTACTATATAAACTTTCATCTCTATGCCAATCATCATATGGAGATTGGTAGAAAACGATATGTGGAGTTATTTTATCTATTTCTTCTATTGAAGCAATTTTGTAATCAATATTTAATTCTTGTAAAAATTGTTCATTGCCTTTTGATTGTGATGGTTCTTTGTCATTTTTTATCAATAAAAAATGTATTTCAAATCTTTTATCATCTTTTATTTTATTATAAACTGATTCAGTTGATGGCCAGAAAGATGGCATTTGAAACATAAAAACTACTCTTATTTTTTCACCTTTATAATAAGGTATTCTATTTTTTAATTCACCATAATATATTGATTTTAATTCTTCTATTTCTTCTCTATATTCACTAACTTTTTTTAGATCTACTCCTATATCTTTCTCGATTCGTCTTTCTAGTATATCTATAATTTTTGTATAAATTGGTCTTAGTATTTTTCTTATCATAAGAAATCCTCCTATTTTTTTCTGATTTTTAGTATCTATAAATTTTAATTCTTTTCTTAAATATTTTTTATTTAATCCTTTATTATAATTATAACTAGTTATTAATATGTCTTTTAACCAATATACTTTTTTAGAATTAGAATTATTTCTAATCATAAATGGAATTTGTCCATTAAATTGTTTATTTTTATTGGTTAAATATATTATTGGTTTTGATATTTCATTATTTATATATCTTATTCTTGAACAAATACAATCAAAGTTTTTATTTTTTTCTAATAATTGATATTCTTTTTCTAGTTTGTTTTTATAAAATATATCTCCTGATTTCAGTATAGAAATATACTTTATTTCTTCGTTTTTTAATTTATCTATTATTTCATCTAAATTCTCATTGTTTTTCTTTGTGAATAATGATATTTGTTCTTTTTTAAAAATTGATATTATTTTTTTTGCTTCATCTAAGTTTTCATTACTAGTTATGATATTTAGATTAAAATTACAATATGTTTGATTTAAAATGGATACTATTGTATCAAATAAGTATTCTATATTATCAGTAGCATCTACGATTATTAAAACATCATTATTAAATGTTTTTTCTTCTCTTTGTAATACCATTTTTGAATTTGCTAATATACTATTATTTAATACATTAAATTTACTTTTATATAAAAATGGAGTATTATTCAATAATTCATAATATTTTGATTTTAATGTTATAAACATATTATCAATATTAAAATCTTTGTTATTTGCAGCAGCAATTAGCATTCTTTTCATTAATGAATCTATTTCTAAATATTTTTTTATTAAATCTTTTCCTTTTGTGTTCTTTATTGAAATATGTGGATTAAGTAAGTTTATTTCTTCATCTGTAAAATCTAAATTTAAATATTTTTTAAATGAGTTTTTCATCACTTTACTGTATAAAACAATTCCTAAATTATAATTTTTATTTGTTGCATTATTTGAATAATATCTATATTTGAAAAGTGATTTATCAACTATATTGGTTATGTTTCCTATTCCAACAACTCTTGAAAAAAAATCATAATCTTCTGTTGCTTTAAAATCTTTGTTATAAAATATTTTGTATGTATCTAAGACTACTCTTCTAAACATTATTGTAGGATGCACACATGGAGTGTAAAAAAATATATTATGTTTTATTTGAATTGGATCTTTTTCTAAATCCCAAATAAGTTTTTTTGAGCCAAAATATTCAGGTGATATTCCGCATAAATAAATGTCTGTGTTTTCTTCTAAGTATTTTAATTGTGTTTCTAATCTTTTAGGGCCAGATATATCATCTGAATCCATTCTTGCTATGTATTCACCTGTAGCTAGTCTAAGTCCAATATTTATTGATTCTGAAATTCCTTCACGTTTTTTATTTTGTACTAATATGATTCTCTCATCTTTTTGTGCATATTCTTTTATTATATCTACTACGCCATCATTAGAACCAAAATCATTTACAATTATTAATTCCCAAAACGGATATGTTTGACTTATTATGCTTTCTATTGATTCTCTTATGTATTCTTTACCATTATATACAGGCATTACAATGGATATTTTTTTCATAGTAACCTCCGTCATATATAATTTTATCATAGTATGAATACATTTTCAAAAATTATTATTCAGAGACTTTAACAACTAAAACATCATCTATTATTTTTGTATATTCTTTTTTTGGATAAGTATTCATTTCTTTAAATTCAAATGTATTAATAATTTTATTATAATCTTCCATAGTTGATTCAGTTAATTTAATTCCAAGATTGTGTTCAATTATATAATTCCATCCTCGATTTGTAAGATTTGGTTCATCCCACATTAGTGATATATTAGGAGTTAATCCACTAGAGAGTCTGTACACTGGGTTACTTCTTTTAAAATAATCTCCTTTAGAAGAACCTACAAATAATACTTTTGTATTTGGATTGTAGCCATCAGTTTGGTATATTTCATTTATCATATTTCTTGCCGCAAATAAAGTATTTTCTTTTGTTATTTTAGCAGCCATGCTAGATGCAGCTGACATAACAAAATATGAATCTATTATTACAAGCACTAATAATGTAGATACTCCATATAAAATTTTGTCTATATTTAGTTTTAAATTTAAGTTATCAAATAAACTTATAATAAATATATATATTAAAACATAAGGTGCTGCCATAAGTTGATTTATATCTCTTTCACTAGCTATTAATTCAATTATACCTAAAGCAAGTGGTAATAAAAGAAACATAATTATTATTTCAAAAATTACTAATGATTTATTTTTTCTAAAATTATTTTTTACTAACTTAATTATTAATAATATGCTTATAACTAAAATAATTATATTTAAATAATTTCTTCTATATATTAAATTGTTTATAATTTCATTATTTAGATAATAATTTGCAAAACTTGTATAAGCATCTTTTAATAAGGTAGGAATATTAAGTATTGTTTTTAAACCTATTTCATTTGCACCTGAATAATCGGCCATTGAAACATGACTTAATGCAAGTAATATATGTAGTATCCCTTCATAAAGTAATATGCTTATGATTCCCATTATTAAACTTTCAATAATTTTTTGAATTAATTCTTTCGTATTTATTTCTTTTTTTAAAAGTAATACAATTGGCACTAATAAACATAATCCACATGTAACACCTAAATAAGCTTGATATAAACCAAGCGATAAAGTTAAGCATATTGCAGATAATATAATTCTAAATACTTTGTTATCTATTTTATATAAAAAGTATACAGATAAAATTGATAGTAAAAATGATACAGTAAATTCAAATGAACAAAATACTGAAAATAGTGTTTCTGTAAAAAATGGAGAAACCACTAATAAGAGTGAGATTATATATTTATTTACTTTGTTTTTTATTTTGAATAAATCACTTATCAAAATTGATGAAAATGATAGTGCAAGTAATGCAAATGTTGTGCTTACAAGTGGGCTAGATAATCCAAATCTAGTATAATCTATAAATCTTAAAAACCATCTACCTAAAGATAAATCCCATATGTTAGATATGTAAAATTCAGTTAATAAATAAGAATCTGGGAATAATATGTCTCCAGTTATAACTAATATATTAGCTATAAATCCTATAATAAATGTGAACATAAATAGATGTAATTTTTCTTTATCAAACCACTTTACTAAATTTTTAAATTTACTATGTATATTTATAAAAATCGCCTACTTCTCTTTAATTTTCTATTTCTTTTATTTTAACAACCAAAATATCTCCTATTACTTTTGTAAAATTATTATATGGATATGTATTCATATTTTTAAATTCTTCTGTTTTTATTACCTTACTGTAATCATTTATATCAGCTCTTACAAATTCTATTCCTAAATAATATTTAATCAAATTATGATAATCCCTATTACATAAATCAGGCTTCTCATATGTTAAAGGCATTGTTGTTGCTGGACCACTTGATAATTTATATACTTCATTACTACTTTTAAAGTATTTTCCAGAACTATTTCCTATAAAAAGTACTTTCATATTATCATTATATCCTTCTGTTTCATATATTTTATTAATAATTCTCTTAGTAGCAAATAAAGTTCTTTCTTTTGTTATTCTTACAGCCATACTTGATGCATTAGCCATTACAAAGTATGAATCTATTATAAATATTGTTAATAATACCAGTACCCCCCCCGAAAATTTATAAATCCCTTTAAATTTTTCATTATCTAATAATGCAACAACAAATATATAAATTAATATGTATGGTGCACTCATTAGTTGATTTATGTCTCTTGCCGGGGCAATTATTTCTATAATTCCAAGTGCTACTGGAGTTAATATTAAGCATAATATTATTTCTAAAATAAATAATATATTTGTTTTGTTTTTATTTTCTAATATTTTTTTAATTATAATTATTAAAGTTAAAAAAGTTATTATGATATTTACTATATTTCTTTTATATATTAAATTATTTATTATTTTATTTGTTAAAAAATATGAATAAAAACTTTTTAAACTATCTTTTATTAAAAATACTATATTCTTAAAATTATTAAGTCCTATGCTATTAGCTCCAGAGTAATCTGACAAACTTATCCCAGCAAACATTAGTAGTAAATTTAATATTATTTCATATACAATAATAGCTAATATCCCAATAATTAAACTTTCCACAAATTTTTGTAAAAATTTCTTTGGTGTCATTTCGTTTTTTAATAAACGAATTAGTGGAACTAAAATGCATAGCCCACAAGTAACTCCTATAAATGATTGATAAAGACCTAACGAGCAAGCAATACATAAACTTGATATTATTATTCTAATATTTTTATTTTTCAATTTATATATTAAAAATACACTTAAGATTGCCAACATAAAAGAAAGTGTAAATTCAAAAGAGCAAAAAAACGAATATAAAGTTTCTGTAAAAAATGGCGAAACTACTAGTAATATTGATATTAAATACTTAAAAAATTTATTTTTAATTTCAAATAAATCGATAAGTAATAAGCTAGATATACTTAAAATTGAAATAGCAAATATTCCACTAACTACTGAACTAGATAATCCAAATCTAGTATAATCAATATATTTTAATAGCCATCTACCTAATGATAAATCCCAGTTATTTGCAATATATATGTCAGAAAAAGCTATTGCATCTATTCCTAATATATCGTTTGTTATGACTAGTATATTAGCCATAAACCCTATAAATAGTGTTATCAAAAATATCCTTCTTTTTTCTTTATTAAACCATTTCAATATTGTATTCAATTTCTTCACTTTCTTTTTCCTCACTAGTAATTTCATATAAGTCTATATTATAATAATCCATTTTAAAATTATCAACTAAATTATAATTTAAATTGTTATTAACAATTTCATTTTGGAATCTGGTTGTGTTATATTTGTTATCTGCAAAATATACTTTTTTACCTTTTCTTAAGTAATTTTTTATATCATTTATACTTATATTACCTTTCAAATTTCCAAAGAGATCATGAATCATTTGATTATCATCTCCTCCATATAGGTAGAAAGTTTTATTTGGTTCAAAATAAGCAAATAATAATTGTATGTGATTATAATTAGTTAATATTATATTATCTTCTTTTAGTATTTTTATTGATTCATTAAATTTATTTAATTCAGTTTCTAATTGTACTTCATGCATAGCAAAATTTCTAAAATAATTTGTTGTTATTAGTAAAGGAATAAATAATATTAACGCTTTTTTCCAATCAGCTTTTATATATTTAGCTAGCATAATTGATACTACTAACCAAAAGCATCCTAATGCAGGAAACATATATCTAGATATAAATACTGGGACTTTTATTATTGAAACTATTATACCTATTCCAACAGTTAGTGTAAGTACCATTATTCCCATATATGAATAAACTTTTTCATCAATATTTTTTTCTTTTATATTTTTTATTAATAAATATAATACTAAAATTATTAATGAAATTGAAAAGAAGTTTTTACTAAATCTATCACCTAATTCTGTAAAGAAAACAAATCTAATATAATCTAAACATGTTTTAAAAGTTATTTCTGAAATCCAAAAACCATCTTTTACTATTCCTATTTGATTTAATAAAGGAAGTGCCCAAGGGATATATAATATAATTGTTAAAATTCCATATATAAACCACTTTTTTAAAGATTTCATATCTTTATTTATTATAAAGTAAATAAATAAGAATAAATACATTAATCCTACTGCCAAACATGCATATAGATGTGTGTAGGCAGCTAATATTGAAAAAATTACAAACAGTATCCATGACTTATTATTTTTCAATTTTAATATATCATATAAATATATAAATGCTACAGTTACAAAACACATAGCCCAGCTATACATTCTTATTTCTAGATAATAATTTATCATATTTGGCATTCCTATTATAAATAGTAAGAATAGCGAACATGTTACATTTCCAAAATTTTTTCTTATTTTTGTTAATGCAAAAATTGTTAATATAAATAAAGGAATTATAGAGAATATTTTTCCTAAAATAATTGGATTTATTTTTACAAAGATAGTCACTATTTCATAAAATGCTTTAAACATTAAATAATATAACGGAGGATGCACATCATTTATTTGTAACTTTATAATATCTAAATATGAATGTTTTAACATAGATAAAGAACATACTTCATCAGCCCAAACTGTTTTATTAAATAATTTAGTAATTGTAACAATTACCATAAATACAAAAGCACTATATAAAATAAAACTTATTATATTTTTTGTTTCTATTTCTTTGTCTTTTCTTTTTGTTATTAATAATAGTATCAATGATAATATTATTGTTATTAAAGTTGTTAATATAAATGATGTAATTGTAGAGTTAATCATAAATTTACTTTTTGTCAATAATATTATTACTAAAAAATGAATGTAAAATATATAAGTTGAAAGTTTTCTTAAATTTGTAGTATTAAATTTAATTTTAGAATTAAGTTTTGGATTTGATAATATTAAAAATAAAACTGGAATTACTATTAAATGTGAAAAATAATATTCATGAAGTGGTGTAAATATTAAAACTCTGTGAACAAAAATATTTTCAATTAGTAATAATATACCTCCCCCGAATAATAATCCTGCTAACCATTTTTTAGATATAGATAAAAATTTTTCTTCGTTCTTTCCAATATAATAACCTATACCAAAAAATAAAAATCCTATAAAAAATACATTACGTTGTGTTATAAATTTATTACTTAAAAAATTAACGATTGAAGTTAGATGTAATTTTAAAGCTATATATTTATATGTTGAAAAAGAAAATCCAAGTATATATAAAACTAATGCTATTAGTAAAGCTTTTTTTAAATTTTTGTTATCGTCTAAATGTAACAATATAATAGCACTCGCAACTAGTGTTCCTACAAACCAAATTGGAGATGTGCTTTGTAAAATTAATAGATTCCAAAAACTTTGAAGTATTGCATCCATACTAAAATTATCAAATCTTATATAACTTATTATGAGGTATATAAAACCTAATATAATAAATATTTTGTATGTTTTTTTTATATATTTTCTTATTTCTTCGTTTCTATTTCCTTTTAAAGCATTCCTAGCTAAAAAATAACCTGATGCAAGAAAGAAAAATGGAACAGCTAAACGAAATAAAAAATCATGCATATAAAAACCTAATGTAGTATTACCTAATACACTAGTATGAATTCCTATTATGAAAATACTAAATATTAATTTTGCTATATCTATTAGCCCAAATTTATTTTCTTTCATTTTTACTTTCCCTTTCATGATCAATTGTTTCGCGTATTATATACAAAGGTCTTTGTTTTACTTCTATATGTATTTGGTATAGATAAAGAGACATTATTCCAAGAGATATTAATATTATTGATGTAAAAGTTGTTAACATTGTTGTTAAAAATAAAGTACTAAAATTTGTTAAAGTTTTTAAACATAATAATATAATCATAGAAATTAGTAAAATAATTGATATTATTAATAATATTATTCCTAAAATAATTATAAATGTTAAAGGGAAACTAGAGTAAGCTATTATACCAGTTAATGCATATTTTATCATTCTTTTATATGGAAATTTTGTATTTCCAGCTACTCTTTCAATATTCTCATATTCAATCCATTTTATTCTAAAACCTACATCGTTAAGTAATGCTTTATTAAATAAATTTTTTTCTTTATATCTTATTAGTTCATTAACAACTTGTCTTGTCATTAATCTATATTCTCTTTGACCATCTATCATTTGTACAGTAGATATTTTATTAATTATCTTATAGAATATTTTTATACATAATTTATGAAATTTACCATAACCTTTTCTTGTTGTTGCTTTTGCAGCAGCTATATCAAATTTTTTAGTTTTTAATGTATTATACATTTCTATTAATAATTCAGGTGGGTCTTGTAAATCTATATCCATTGTTGTTATATAGTCTCCTGTAGCATATTCAAATCCAGCCATAGAAGATGCTTCACGGCCAAAATTTCTAGATAGCGATAAACATTTAATTCTTGAATCTTTTTCTGCTAATTCTTTTATAATTTCTAAACTTCTATCTTTGCTACAATCATCTATAAAAATAATTTCAAAATCAACATTATTCATTTTTTCCATTATTTTTTTCATTTCATCATAATAAATTTTTATTGTTTCTTCTTCATTATAACATTGCGCAATTATACTTATTTTTTCTTTAATCATAATAAACCTCCATCACCCTTTTTGAATACTATAAATTTACTTAATATATAATTTAAAACTATTATAACTATATTAGATATTATTTTCATTATTTTATCATTTAAATTTAGTAATGTAACACTTATAAACATTATTAACATGTCTATTAGTAGTGTTGATATTCTACCAATAGTAAATTTTGTTAATTCTTTTGCTATATTTTTTTCTTTGCTTTTAAAAACAATTTTTCTATTTGCAATATATGCAAATATTAATCCTGAAACCCAAGATAAGATATTAGCAATTTGTAAAAGAATAGGATTATTTGGATTTAATATAGTAAATACACATAAATAATAAACTGATAAGCTAATAATAGTTGTTATAACACCAATTATTAAATAATTTATTAATTCTTCATATTTGTCATACATTTTTAATATGCTCTTTTTTATTGCCATTGATTTGCTAGGTATATAATTACCTAACTGCACCTCTCTTTCAATGTAAACCTAACGCTTAAAACACATCGTCTATGTAGAATTTTATCACACTTAATTTATTATTACTAGTGTATTTAAATAAATAACTTTTTTTATTTAAATAATTATGTTATGATATTTTTTGAAAGAGGGTACTTATGAAAAAGAAAGATACTGTTTTAGTTTTTGGTATTACTAGTGACTATGTTTTTGCACTTATTAATACTCTTATTGGATTAGTTAATCATAATAAAAAATTTTGGGATGATATTATTGTATATTACGATGAGATTAATGAATGTGAAATAAAAGAAGTAAATAATATTACTCCAGTTAAGTTTATTAAATTTGATGATGTTTTTGATGTAACGAGATTATCAAAAGAAAATTTAAAAAAATATTCTGTCGCTTGTTTATATAAATTTATGTGTTTTGAATTATTAAAAAAGTATAAAAAAGTTATTTGGAATGATGTTGATATTTTAATTCAAGGGGATATTTCAGGTTTATTAGATTATGCTAATGAAACTGGGTTTGCTGCAACTGCTTCAGATAATTATACTAGGGTTGAAGCTAATTTTAATACTTTTATAGAAAATTTTGATATGTTAAAAAGAAATTATAATACTGGTATACTGGTTTTTTCAGACAAGTTAAAAAATTATGATGAAATGTTTGAATGGTGTATTAAATCAACTAATCTTTACGCAGAAAAGTTAAGATGGCTAGATCAAGCAATTATTAATTTAGCTATTCAAAATTTTAAAATTGATGTTGAAGAGATAGATATTATTAAATATTGTTGTTGGCCACCTTATGTTACCCCCGATAAGGACGTTAGAATCGTTCATGCTTACGGAGAAAAGAAATTTTGGAATAATTTTGAAATCATGAAACAATTTCCAGAATGGAATCAAAATAATTTAATTAGATTAAAAAAATTAAAAAATAACTTTATTAATAATAAATTGCCTTTAGTTTCTATAGCATTGACTGTATATGATAGAACAGAATTTTTAGATGAATCTATAAAAAGTATTTTATCTCAAACTTATAACAATCTTGAATTTGTTATCGTCATTGATAAATCAGATAAGCAAGATAAAATAGAAAAAATTATTAAAAGTTATAATGACGATAGAATTAAAATTATTAAAAATAAAACTAGATTAGGATTAGCTAAGTCATTAAATGTCGCTATTGATAATTCAAATGGTGTATATATTGCTAGAATGGATGACGATGATATTTCATTTCCTAGAAGAATCGAAATGCAAGTTAAATTTTTAGAAAAAAATAAAGATGTAGGATTATGTGGAACAAGTGCACGAATGTATGGAAAAAATAATTTTGATTTACTTGTTGAAACTAACAGTGAAATATTAAAAGTTTTAACTTTAATAAAAACGCCAGTTATTCATCCTTCTGTAATGTTTAGAAAAAGCATGTTAAATCAATTTAATTTAAGATATGATTCCAATTATTATACAGAAGATTATGAATTATGGAGTAGATGTATTAAATATTTTAAAATTGCTAATATTAAAGATATTTTATTAATTTATAGAAATGGCACTAATGATTCATTAACTAATTATAAATATGAAAATAAAATTCATAGTTCGCATTTAAATATAATAAAAAAACAATTAAAAGAAAATTTAAATTATGATGCATCAAATGATGAACTTGAAATGTTACAGGGTAGAAGACAAATTAATTACGATAGATGTTATAATTTAAATGAATATAAAATTATAGAAAAAAACTTTTTTAAAAAATTAATATCACTAAATGAAAAAAGTAATTTTTATTCAAAAAATGCTCTTTTATATATTTTAAAAAGAGAAAAGAATTTTGATACTAATATTATAAGAAAATTTATTAATAAATTTATAAGACCTATTTATAATAAAATTATGAATAAAGTAGAAATTAGAATTAATGATAAAATATATGTTTATAATGAAAAAGTAAAAAATATAGAAGATGAGATTAAAGAAATTAAACAGAAACTTGATTAGGTTTCTGTTTTAAAATATTCATATTGATTATTAAAATGTATAAAAAAGAGGTTTTTAGCCTCTAATTATTAACAATGAACATCATTTATGTTTTGTCCTGATATTTCACCTTTGGTTAGATAATTATAAAATATTTTCATCATCATATGATCAAAAGTCATATGTAAGTCTTCTGCTATTTGCATATCATTTTCATCAACATGCATTGAATAATCTGACATTTCTTTTAATTTTCCACCAGAGTATCCAGTTATTCCTAAAACTTTAGCACCTTGTTCTTTTGCATATTCAGCTGCATTTAAAACATTTTTTGAGTTTCCACTTCCTGAGATTCCTATAAATAAATCATTAGGTTTTATTTTATTTTTTATTTGGAATCTGAATATTTCCTCATATCCTATATCATTTGCAATAGCCATCATAGTTGATACATTATCATTTAAACAATAGAAATTAAATTTTTTATCTACATATTCACTTATGCCTTTATTAAAATCGTTTTGCATATGACTTGCAGTTGAAGCTGAACCACCATTACCACATACATATATAGTCCCTTCATTTTGATATGTTTCATAGAGAATATTCATTGCTTCATTAATTTTGTCTAAATCGAATCTTTTGATGCATTCCATTTCTCTTTCATAATATTCTTTAATTGCATTTTTAAAATCTATCATTTATCATTCCTCCTTTAATTTGATAGAATTATCATAATCAATTTTTTCTTTACTAGAAGATATACTCCAATTAATATTTCTTCTTTTTATTGTAACTGGTCTTCCTACTAATAAAACATTAGATTCATTTATTTCTTTGTTTACGATTGTCCCTGTTGATACAACAGTGTTATTTTTGATTTTTGCTTTTGGTAAAAATGTCACATATTCACATATCCAATTGTTATCTCCTATTATTACATCTTTATCTATATTTAATATTTCTAAACTTTCTTTATCATAAATTAAATGGTCGTTTCTGCATCTAAATATTATATGGTTAGCAAATAAATTATTATTACCTATTTCAAGTTTTTTATCTAATGGTCCAATTATCAAATTATTAGAACCATTAAATATATTATTATCTTTAATTATTATTTTTGCATGACTTGCCTTTCTAGCACTTGTTCCACAAAACATTATAGTTACTGGGTTATTAATTGTATTATTTTTTCCTATTTCAAAAAGGCAATTATCTCCTGAAACTTCTAAATTTATTATTCCATCTCCTTTTATTGGATTTAATTTTAATATGTTATTTTTTCCATTAATTTTTATGTTATATTTTGGTACTTCTTGTAAAGAGATTTGTTTCCCTTCAAAGTAAATAATATTACCCCCCCGTTACAAACAAAAGTTGTGGGTTTTTCATATATTATTTTATTTACTATTTTTTTGATTATTTTCATATTATTCCTTTACTAATTTTTTTACAGCACAATATAAATCATCATATGTTTCATCTGGTGTTACATCATATTTATTATCTTTACCTCTTTCACCTGTTAAAACTAATATTGATTTTATTCCAGCATTTTTTGCAAGAGCAATATCTGTAGTGCTATCACCAATCATAATAGAGTCTTTTAGTTCTATGTTAAAATCTTCTACTGCTTTATCTATCATACCTGTATTTGGTTTTCTGCAATTACAATTAATTTTAAGTTCTTTAATTTCTCCAGGAAAACCTTTATCAGGATGATGTGGACAATAATATATTCCATCTAAATAAGCTCCGTCATTTCCTAGTAATGTTTCTAGTTTTTTATGTATTTCTTCTAATTCTTCTAAGGTACATTCACCTCTTGCAATTACTGGTTGATTTGTTACAACTATACATAAATATTCACTATTATTAATAAGTTTTATTGCACTTGCAACATTACTTAATAATTCAAGATCTTCTTTTTTATTTAAAAATCTTACATACTTAATTAATGTACCATCTCTATCTAAAAATATACATTTTTGTTTATTAGAAAGATTTTTTTTAGTACAAATGCCATTTTTATAATCTTCATTAACTTGTAAATATCTATCTGGAGTTCCCATATCTTTCATATATTCAGTCGATTTATACGAATATATTTTAACGTTATCTTTTAACATTTTATCAATAACATCATGTTCAATTCCTAGTTTAATAGGCTCTTTAATGTATTCAAAAATTTTTGGAGTAAACATGTATATTCCTGTATTTACAAGATTATGATAATTATAGTTTCTAATATTATTTTTTGAATCAAAACCTAATACTTGATTATTTTTATCTATTATTACTAAGTCACTATCAAATGGGTGTGAGTTTGGATGTGTAAGTAATGTTACGTCACCTTTAGATTTTTTATGAAATTCTATCATTTTGTTAAAATCTACACTTAAAAATACATCACCAAAAATTAGAATAAAATCTTCTTTAATTCTATCTTTTAAGTAATATAATGATCCTGCAGTTCCAAGTGGATTATTTGGATCTTCTTTTATATATGATATTTTTATTCCAAAATCTTTACCATCTTTAAAGTATTCAGATATTTTTTCTCCTAAATGTCCGATTATTATTATTACTTCATCTATATTAGATGATTTTAAGCATTCTATTTGATGCTCAAGTATTGGTTTATTCCCTATTGTTAACATTGGTTTAGGTATTTCGTCTTGAGTTATAGAAGAAATTCTTGTGCCTTTTCCTCCGGCCATTATTATTGCTTTCATATTTACCTCTTTATTTTATGTGTCTTACTGTTTCTCTTACAGCTTCATCTGATGTATATGATGAATGCCATCCTTTATTATGAATTTTTGTTAAATCAAATTGAAATTTAGGAACATCACCTTTCCATCCTACATTACCACCTGTATATTTATATTTTACATTTTGGTATCCTAGTTCTTCACAAACTATGTCGGCTATTGTAGTTACACTTGTAGCAGTTTCAACGCCTATATTATATATTTCAATACCTTTTGGTATTTCTTTTGTCATCATCATTATTACATCTATTAAATCTAATACATAGATGTATGGTTTTGTTTGAGTTCCATCACCTAATATTTCAAGTTCATTAGGATTTTTTTCTAGTTTTTTCTTAAAGTCAAATATTACTCCATGTGTTAGACTTGGGCCTATTACATTTGGGAATCTAAATATCATTGTGTTAAAATCATTCATGTAAGAATAAGAAGAGATAAATGATTCACTTGCAAATTTTGCTCCTCCATAATACGAAATTGGTTTTAATCCTCCTAAGTCTTCTGTCATTAATAGTCCTTTTTCATCTCCATATATAGCTGAAGTAGAAGAGAAGAATAGATTTTTTATGTTGTTTCTTCTCATTAATTCAAGTACACTAAATGTTGTCATAAATGTGTCATTATAATCTACCATTGGATTTTTTCCACCTTTTTGTATATCAGAATTTGCTGCTAGATGATAGATTATGTCTATTTTTTCATCTTTTAATTGATTACAAAAATCTTCAGTGTTATTAATATCTATTTTATAAAATTTATAATTAGAGTTATTAATAAATTTATCTACCCTTTCTTGTGTACCTAGTGTGAAGTTATCTACACATATAACTTCATAACCCTCATTTAATAATCTTTCTACTAAGTGTGAACCAATAAATCCTGCTCCACCTGTTACTAATGCTTTCATATTTTTTCCTCCTTAATTTACAAATATTATTGTTGATCCTTGATGATCAAATTTAAATTCCATTTCTTTTAGTTCTTTCATTGCTTCTCTAAATTTCTTTTGATTTTCTTCTGGAACATAGAATAAGAAGAAACCACTTCCTCCAGCTCCTAAAATTTTTCCACCAGTTGCTCCATTTTTTATGGCTTTTCCATATAGTCTATCAAATTCGTTATTTGATATTCCGTTTGCTAATGTTTTCTTTATTTTCCAGTTTTCATCTAGTATTCTACCGACTGCATCTATGTTATTATGTTCTAGTTCATATTTTAATTCATGAGTTAATTCTACTATTCTTTTTTGTCCTTCTTCTTTATCTTTAAGAGAAGTCATATTCTTTGATTGTTCTTTTAAAATAGAAGATGCACTGTGTTCACCACCAACATATAACATTATTAAGTTTTTTTCTAATTGATTATATGATTCTTTGCTCATCATTATTGGTTCCACATATACTGAACCATCTTTATTAAATTGATAAAAGTTAAGTCCACCAAATGCAGCTGCATATTGATCTTGTTTACCAATTGGATTTCCTAGTTTATTTATTTCCATATCACATGCCATTTCTGCTAATTCTGAATCAGATATGTATTCTCTTTTATGACATTTTAAATTTTTTAAAAGTCCAACTGTAAATGAGCTTGAAGAACCTAAGCCTGTACCTTGAGGAACATCAGCTATAGAAGTAATTTCTAGTCCTTCTACTCCTTCTTGTTTAAGACATTCTCTAAAGATTGAATGTTCAATATCATCTAAGTTTGTTACTGTTTCTATTTTAGAATATTTAAGTACAGTTTGATGTTTATTAAATGATGGATGAGATGTTATATACATGTATTTTTTTATTGTAGTGCTAATTACACATCCTCCATTTTTTTCATAGAAAGTTGGAAGGTCACTTCCTCCACCACATAGGCTTACTCTAAAAGGTGTTTTTGTTATTATCATATTCTTCTTACCTCTCTTTTATTTAATTAATAACTTTATCACTAATTTCATTATATCTTAATTGTTATTTTTTTTCAATCAATTACTTATCTTCTTGCAGTTATGCAGTATAAAGTTGTTAAAAGTTTATTCTTTTTTACTATTTTTATATATTCACATTTTTTCCAATTTTTATCATATTCTTTTAATTTTTTAAAAGCTATGTTTATAAATTTAATTTTTGTTTTAATATCTCTTATGTTTCTTAAATTCATTATGTTATATGTAATTATTTGTACTAAAAGATTTGTTCTTTCTTTTTTATATACTTCTTTATTTAAAATATTAAATGTTATGTCAGTAATTTTAAATATATCAAACATCCTTTTATCTATTGTTGTGGTTTCACTGTTTTCATGTATTATATAATCATAGATAAAATCATTAATTTTTGATATTTTTTGTGCACATTCAAGTGATTTAACAATAAAAGGTACATCTTCAAATTTAAGTTTTTCATCAAATTTTATGTCATTATTTTTTATTAAAGAAGCTTTATATATTTTGTTCCATGTGCTTAAATTTATCTTATTTAATATTTCAGGATTATCTTTAAGATTTGATGAGTTAAAATATGGATAGTTTTTTTCTTTTTTGTTACCATTTATAACTTCAAAATAATTACTTATAACTACATCACTATTTGTTTTTGTTATTTCATTATATAGTTTTTCAGAATAATATTCTTCTACAAAGTCATCTGAATCTACAAACATTATGTATTCACCTTTTGCAAGGCTAATACCAAGATTTCTTGTTTTACCTATTCCCTCGTTTTCTTTTTTTATGTATTTTATTCTTTCATCTTTATATTTTTTTATAATGGAATCTATGTCTTCTTTAGAACCATCATTTATTAGTATTATTTCTATTTCTTTTAAAGTTTGATTTAATAATGATTCAATACATCTAGGTAAATATTTACCTGTGTTATAAATTGGTACAACTATACTTACTTTAATCATAAAAACCTCACAAGATAATGGTAAAAGAACCATGAATTATGAACTAATATCATTTTTTTTATTTTATGTTTTAGTGTATCTGTTTTTAATAAATCATAACAATTTAATTCTTTTAGTTTTTTATTATATTTTTTGTAGTCTTTTTTATTTAGAGTTGTTATGTGATATATTAAAGCATCATTTAGAAATGCCAAAATGTTTTCACTATTATTTATGGTGCTTAATTTTTCTTTTAAATTATTTCTTTGAAATATCATATCTTCTATTCTTTTTATTTTTTTAGAATAATCTTTACTTGTCATTAAACTACCAACTCTTGTTATGTAGTTATATCCTATATAATTAATAGATTTTACTGTTTTTGCACATGCAATTACATATGGAATTAAACCATAATCTTCTGCGACACAATCTTTTACATATTTAAAATTATGTTTATCCCAAAATTTTTTATTATATAAATAAACCCATACTGGTTCTACATAATGATATTTTCTTATTTTATTAAATGCATCTAATCCATTTGTTGTTTCAAATGGTGTTTCATTATATGGAATTATTTTTTCATCTATTATGTTGTTTGCTTGAAAGCGTATTAAATCAATATCTTTTTCTAATGCATTATTTAAAGTTTCTAAAAGATTTAATTCTATAAAATCATCACTATCTATAAAGAGTAAATAGTCTCCTGTCGCTTTTTTTATTCCTTCGTTTCTAGCTTCTGATAATCCTTTGTTTTTTTGTTTTATTATTTTTATTCTGTTATCGTTTTCTGCATATTTTTTACAAATGCTTTCACTATTATCTTTGGAGCCATCAATAACTATTATAACTTCAAAGTCTTTATATGTTTGATTTATTATGCTATTTAAGCATTTTTCCAAATATTTTTCTACATTATAAACTGGTACGATTAAACTAAATTTATTTTTCATTTTTCTTTCCCATTAATTTTTCATAGTATTCATCACATATTGTTTTTGGATCTCCTATTTTAACTACTTGGCCATGATCTAACCATACTACTTTTGTACAAAGTTCTTTTATTGAATCAAGTGAGTGTGATACATATAATACAGTAGTACCACCTGTTATCATTGAAAGCATTTTGTTTTTGCTTTTTTCTTGGAATTTTATGTCACCTACAGAAAGTATTTCGTCTACAATTAGTATTTCTGGATCTACAACTGTTGCTATACTAAAAGCTAATTTTGCGGTCATACCAGAAGAAAAGTTTTTTACAGGAACATCTAAGAAATTTTTTAGTTCTGAAAATTCTACAATTTCATCAAATTTTTCATTTAAGAATTTTTTTGAATATCCTAGTATTGCACCATTTAAGTATATATTTTCTCTTGCAGTAAGTTCTGGATCAAAACCAGCTCCTAATTCTATCATTGGGGATATTACACCATTTACTTTTACTGATCCTTTTGTTGGTTTCATTACTCCACTTACTACTTTTAATAAAGTACTTTTACCTGCTCCATTTGAGCCAATTAGGCCAATTACTTCTCCTCTTTCTATATTAAATGTTACATCTTTTAGTGCCCAAAATTCTTCTTTTTTTCTTTTTTTAAATGATAATATTCTTATAAATACGTTTTTTAAAGAATTATTTTTTTCTACTCCTAAATTAAATCTCATAGAAACATTATTAATTTTTATCATAGTATTTAATTTAATCCTTTCTTATAAATTATGCATAGTAAATAAATTTATCTTGATTTTTCTTAAATATTATTAAACCTAGTAATAATACTACTGCCCCAGATAGGAAACACATTATTAAATAAGGTATAGATGGCATTCGTGAAAATAATATTATTTCTCTTATTGAGTTAATATAAATATAAAGTGGGTTTAATACAAATATTTTTTGTAACCATCCTGGTAATATTTCTATTGAATAAAATAGTGGTGTGAAATATTGCCAAATTGTTAACATTATACCATATATATAAATAGTATCTCTTAAAAATACGGCAAAGCAAGATAGTATATAACTTACTCCTAGAGTAAACATGAAAGCACATAGAACTATAAATGGAATAATTAAATAATATATGTTTATATAACATTTTGTTCCTTCTGCAACATTACCAGTAAATAAAACTATTAACATAAGCGGTATTAAAGATAGTAAAAAATTTATTCCAACAAATAGACATTTACTTAAAGGCAATATATATTTTGGTATATATACTTTATTTATTAATGGAAAACTAGATATTATTGATCCCATTCCTAATTGGGTTGCTTCGTTAAAATAATTCCATATAACTAAACCAGTGATTAGGTAAACAAGATAGTTTACTCCTTCCATTCTAAATCTAAACATGTTTGTAAATACTAAGGCCATTACACTCATCATTAATACTGGATATAGTAAACTCCATAATATACCTAAAACACTTCTTTTATATTTTACTTTAAAATCTTTTAGAATTAGTTGGGACATTAAGAATGAATATTTTTTTAAATTTAAAAACATTGATTTGATCATTTTTTGTGCTCCTTATTTTTATTATAACATTTTATTTCTATAATTCAATTTAGTATACTATAACATTTCGTATATATTATAACTAATATTTTATTTTTTATTATTATTTGTTTTAATTGATTCATTGATTTTATATAATTACTTTTTTTCCATTTAGGATATGTTTTATTTAATTCTTTATAAAATTTATTTATTATTTCTTTTCTTAATTTATTATTTTTTAAATATCTTGTTTTTAGGGAATATGTTATTAGTGATTTTATATATAAGTCTTCTAAGTATTCTTTTTTTGTAATACTCTTACATAAATTCATTATGTCTATCATATTAAGTAATCTTTCATCTACTGTTGTTTGTTCACTATTTGTATGAATTAAATAGTTATATAAATATTTTTCAGTTTTTGAAATTGATTTTATTTTAGTAAGGTATTTTAGTACAAATGGGATGTCTTCATATTTTAAATTTTCTGGAAAATATATTTTGTTTTTAATTATTATTTCTTTTATATATAATTTGTTCCATATGGCATAGTTAAAGTTTACTAAATTTTCTTTTATTTCTTTTTCATAAATTAGTTTATTTGGATAAGATTTTGTTTTAACTTTTTTATTTTCTTCTTCATGAATTTCATTATAATTACAGATACTTAATTCACTGTTATTTTTTTTTAAAGTTTTTAATAAATCTTCAATATATGTATTTTCTATAAAATCATCACTATCCACAAATGAAATATATTTACCATTAGATGCATTTATTCCTGTGTTTCTTGCTAGGCTTAAGCCTGACTTTTTCATTATAATTAATCTTATTTTATCTTTATAGTTATTTAGTATTTCTAGACTATTATCAGTGCTTCCATTTTCAATACAGATTATTTCAATATTTTTGTATGTTTGATTTATTATACTTTCTAAACAAGCACTAAGATATTTACTACTATTATGAACGGGAACTATAATACTTACTAAATCTTCCATTTAATTCACCTATATTAATTTTACTAAAATAATACTTAATTGTCCAATTTATCAGAAATATATTTTATATAAAGCTATTAATATAGCTAATATTCCTAGTACTGATAATATTAGTTTTTCTCTAAATGTTGGTTTTTTTATTTTTAATGGACATATAAATAGTATACCTGTTATTAGTAAAGTTATAGGTATTATTATGTTAATGTATTTAGCATTTATTAAATAACATACAAAATAAACTAAAGGTAATATTATTGCACTTGCTGTTATAGGTAAACCAATAAATTCTTTATTACTTCCTTTTTTAGTGGATGCAAGCATATTAAAATAAGCAAGTCTTATGACTCCACATAATACAAAGAATATACATACAGCATATCCATATATGTTATTATTTATTAAGTTTAATGCTATGATAGCAGGTAGTACTCCAAAACTTATTACATCACTTAAAGAATCTAATTCAATTCCATAAATTTCATTATCTTTTAAACTTTTAAAACGTCTTGCTACTACTCCATCAAATGCATCACATATTGCAGCAAATATTAAGCAAAATATAGCCCAGATTGTTTTTAAATTAAATGCAAAAATTATTCCTGTTACTGCAAAACATGTTCCTAACATAGTTACTAAATCACATTTCCTATAAATACCTATTACTTTCATATAACACCACTTTCTTTTAAGATTATATCATATTAAATAATGTTCTTAAAGAAAAAAAGAATTTGTTATGAAAACAGATTCTATTTGTTTATTAAAAAGTTTAGTAATTCTTCTTTTTCTTTATTATTTGTAATTATGTCACTTATTAAGTTTACTATAGGCATTTTTACATGTTCTCTTTTTATTAATTCTTTAATTGATTTTAATGTGTATAAGCCTTCAACTGTTGTGTTTTCTATATATTTTTCTGCTTCTTTTATTTTCCCTTCTCCGATTAGTTTACCATATGTAAAGTTTCTACTATTTGGGCTTGTACAAGTCATAAGAATGTCACCAAAACCTGCAAAAGATAATATTGTTTTTTTGTTTCCACCTAGAGCATCAATAAGTTCTTTTATATCGTTTAGGCTTTCTGTTAGAAATAATGCTTTTGTTGTGTCTGTTACTTTCATTCCTTCTAACATACCTGAAGCTATTGCCATTACATTTTTTATAGCGCCACATATTTCAACACCAATTATGTCTTGTGTTACTCTTAGTTTTGTTTTATCGTTTTCCATTAAAGATTTTATTAAGTTTTGTGTTCTTACATTAGTTGTTGCAAGACTAAAACCAACAGGTATATCTTTTACTATGTCTACTGCAAAAGATGGGCCAGATATTACAGCTATTTTATTTGTGTTTATGTGTCTTTCTACTACTTCATTTAAGAATGAACAAGTATCGTTTTCTATTCCTTTTGTTGCGATTAAAATGTGCATTGTTTTTGTTATATGAGTAGATATTTTTTCACATACTGAGTCAATAGCATGAGCTGGTACTGCAATTACTACTAAGTCACTTTTATTTATTGCTCTTCTTAGGCTTCCAGTTATTTTTATATTTTTATTTATTTCATAATTAGGAAGTTTTGGGCTTATTCTTTTTTCTTTTAATTCTTTTACTTCACTTTTATTATTAGAGTAAAGTATTATGTTATGTTTGTTTTTATTAAATATGCTTGCAAGTGCAATTCCAAAAGCTCCTGAACCTATTATACATACTTTCATTTTTTCTCCTTTTTATCAAATATAACATTAGTTTTAAAAATTAAGAAAAGTAGTATGAATGCCATTAAAATATAGAATATTATCATTTCTTGTTTTCTTCCTGTTGCATAGAATATTGTTATTATACTAAAAATTATATTTATTATATATATTGTTATTATTGTTTTTCTTGTTGATAGTTTTTTTAATAATTGATGATGAATGTGTTCTTTATCAGGTTCACCTATGTTCTTTTTATGAATAGCGCGTCTTATTATTGCAAATAATGTGTCTGTTATTGGAAGTATTAATAATACTAGTGGGACTACTAGAGAAGTAAGTGTTACTGTTTTAAAACCAAGAAGCATTATTACACTTATCATTAGTCCTAAGAATGTGCTACCGGTGTCACCCATAAATATTTTTGCTGGTGGGAAATTGTATACTAAGAAACCTAAAGTAGAACCAAGCATTATGAATGAAAGAGTTATGTCAAGTCCTCCAAGTTTATTTAGTATTACTGCAATTATTCCAATTGTTAAAAAGTATATTGAAGAGATACCTGCACATAAGCCATCAAGGCCATCTATTAAGTTTATTGCATTTATTATTCCCATGATTATTAGTATTGTTATAAATGGGCTAAGTTGTCCAAAATTAAACACATAACCAAATATATCAAAGTTTGTTAGTTCTAGTCCTCCATAGAAAACCACTATTACTGCAACTAAGAAATGGACTATTATTTTGTATCTTGCTTTTATTGGTTTTATATCGTCAAATACGCCTAGTAGTAGTATTAAGAATGAACTCATTAGAACAGACAGCATAAGAGTGCTTTCTCTACCGAAAAGCATATAACCAAGTAGGAATGACAAAAATATTCCTATTCCACCTAAAAGAGGAGTTGGTTTTGTATGAGCACTTCTTTTATTTGGTACGTCTATTGCACCTATATATTCAGCTATTTTTTTAGCTAGTCCTACAAATATTATGGAAGATACAAATGTTACAAATACTATTAATAATATATTATGACCATTAATTGTTAAATTCATAATTCACCTCTTTACTATTTATTACTAATATTAATGCTATAAAAATACTTATTGCTGGAGTTATAAACATATGTCCTTGAAATAGGGCTAGTATAAATATTAATATTAATGCATATAAATCATTTATTTTTTCAAAGTTCGGTTTTATATTTTTTAAGTATTTTATAGTTATTAATATTATTGGTATAAAGTATAGTATAAATCCAATTATTCCTTCTCTATAAAATATATCAAAGTAATCAATTTCTATTATTTTTTGGATATTATTTTCTATATAACCTATTCCGAATAGTTTTTCTAATATACTACTATTTTTATATATTTTATTTGTGTTTTTTACGAATGTTAGTCTTTCACTAAATATCATGTTATCTATTAGTTCATAACTACTCGTTTTATTATTTTCTTGTAAATAATTATAATGTATCATTATGTTTTTATAGAATGTGGTTTTAGGTATTAGTACTACACTACATAACGTTGTTAATAATATTAGTGCTAGTGTTATTATTAAGCCTTTTTTATTTTTATTTTTTATTATTTTATATATCATAAAAATTATATTTATTATTAATAATATAATAAGTCCTAGTGCTGGGGTTTTTGTTCCTAGATTAAAGAATGTGAATAATATTAACATTATTGTTATTATTTTATATATTAGTTTAGATTTTTTAAATTCATTTATTGTAGTAACAAATAATATTAATATTATAGAACCAGTGACATTAGCTGATTTAAACCAACCAGTACTACCTAATTTACTATGCCAGTAAGTTTTAAAGCCAATATTAAATATATTTGGAACTAATATAAATAATAAATATATTATAAATATTATTTGTAAATGTTTTTTATTAAAATTATTATTTTGGTATAAAACATAAAAGGATAAAAGTATAAATATAAAATAATATGTTGATAATGTATATCTTAAGTTTATAAATATAGTTGAAGGGTTTATGTAATACATTATTCCTAAATGAGTAATGATAGTTAATAACAATATGGTTATGTAAATAAGAATAGTTTTTTTATTTTTATATTTTTCTATTATTAAGTATATTAACATAAATGCTACAAATAAAAATCTTATTATACTAGTTATGTTATTTAAAATATTTATTTTATTTAATAATGCATTTGTTACATCTAAAAATGGCTGAATATATAAAAATATTATAACTATAATAGGCAGTTTATTTTTTATATTATTTATTATATTTTTCATCGTTAAATTTTCTCCACACTGATTCAATGTCATAAGTGTTTACTTGTTCTTTTTCAAATTCTTTTCTTTTTTCTAAGTATTCATCAAATGTTTTTATTTTTTTTGCAGTATTACCAACTACTACAGAATTATCTTCTATATCTTTAGTTACTACTGAACCTGCTCCTATAAAAACATTGTTTCCTATTTTTACATTTGGGAGTATTGTTGTGTTACTACCTATAAAAACATTATCTCCTATTTCTATTGCTCTTGCATAATAAGTAAACTCACCTTTATTTAAATTTTGTAATACTTCATGAAATATGTCATGTGTTATAAATGTAACATCACTTGCTACTGTTACATTGTTTCCAAATTTTATTAGTTTAGGTTCTGCTGGTATTTTTCTTGGTTGGAAGTTAAAATTGTCTCCTACTTTATAAAATATGTTTTTCTTTACTATGTATTTTGTTCTTTTTTTCATATCGGGTATTAAAAATATTCTTATTCTCATTAATTGAGTTTTTACATAACTTTTCATAAGTTCACCTATTAAAATTATAACACGTATATTTTATTTAAGGAATAGAAAAATAACACCACGAGGGTGTTATTATTAATTGCTTCATTCTCCACCTGGGTCAGGAGTATCTGTACTTCCTCCAGTTGAACCTTCAGAGCCACCTGTATTTCCTGTGTCCCCAGTTTCTCCGCTAGATTCTCCGCCTGATTCTTCACCAGAACTTCCTCCAGTAGTTGGTCCACCTGGTACTTCTTCTTCTGGTGGTGTTACTTCACCTGGATCTGTTGGATCTTCTTCACTAGGATCAGTAGGAGCTTCTACCTTTTTTATTACAGTAAGTGTTATATTCTTTGAAGCTTTTGATACTAATACATGACCATGAACACTTTGAGCAATTATTTGTCCATCAGAATACTGTGGATCACTACTTTCTTGTTCTTTTACTGTTATTGTGAATCCTCTTGCTGCTGCCCAGCTTTGTGCCCATGCTAGAGAATTTGCAGTAAAGTAAGGTATCAGTTCTTCTCTTGTTTCACTATAATAAGTTTGACCTACTATTTCTTTCTCATATTTCTTATTTATACTAAATGAGAATGTCTTAATTATTGGCGCTGATTTTTGTCTTAAATTAATTTTCATCGCATCAACTATATCAGCAAGACTTTGTCTATAATATTGGAAAGTATATAGTTCCATGTATCCTTCCCATACGTATAAATCATAACCTGTTAAGAATGTTTTTGTTATATTAAGTTGTACATCATCATCTTTCATTAATATTGATTTACCAACATTATAGAAGGATAACATTTTATCAACACTCATATTAGTTTCTATGTTTTTACTTATTGTATTTAGAACAGCATAGAAGTCATCTACGCTTCTTAAAGTTTTTAATTTATTTAGCATTGCTTCAACAACTAATTGTTGATTTTGGCCTCTTTGGAAGTCACCTAGAGGTAGTGTTTTTCTATGTCTAGATAAAGCCAAGGCTTGTTCTCCATTTAGAGTTTGTACTCCAGGATTTAAGCATATTTGCCATTCTTTTCCTGTCCATCTGTGTGAATTTGATTCACAGAACTGAACTGGTACATCAACTGTTATTCCACCTAGTTTATCAACTAAATCTACTACACCTCTAAAGTTAATTTTCATATAGTAATTTATTTTTATGCCAGTTAAGTTTTCTACTGTTTTTACTACACAGTTAGTTCCACCCCAGGCTGCATGTGTTATTTTTGTTGTTCCTCCACCACAAGCCATTGGTACATAAGTATCTCTTGGTATACTAAACATAGTAGCATGAAGAGTTTCAGGGTCAACTGCAACTAACATTATTGTGTCACCATTAAAAGATGCTGTACTTTTAAGTTCGTCTTCTTCTGAGTCGACACCTAGAAGTAATATTGTGAATGGATCAGTTATTTTTGTAACTTCAGTGTCTTCCTCTTCTTCCTCTTTTTCGTATTCTTTTTCATAATCATATATTTCATAAAATTTAGTTTTTTGATCAAAATTTTCTAAATTTAAGAATCTTCCTTCATAATTATGACCAATAAATATTGCATCTACTTCTTTATTAAGTAATGCTTGCATTAGTGTTAATGTATCATCATATTCTTTTATTTTATTAGTAGATTTTAATTTATATTTACTTATTACTTCTCCTGGGAGAATATATCCTTCTATATCTTCTTCATTATTTACTATACCTATTGTTAAATCTTTTAAGTCTTTTATATCTTTTTGTTCTTCTAAACTTATAAGTACTGTTTTGTATTTTTCTTTGGTACTTGCTGTCATGTTATCTAGTTTAGAATATACTACAAATATTACTACGGCTATTGCTACAGATATAATAGTAAGCAAGAATGTTAATATTCCTGTTATTATGAATTTTTTCTTTTTGTTAAATTTAATGCTATCTATGAGAGTATATAATAGTAATATTAGTAATAATACCATAAATATAGAAAACATTATTCTATAAAAAGTTTCTATTCCTTTTAGTAAGTATATGCTATAAATAGAAGTTCCTACTGAAAGAATTGATAATATAATAAGTATTCCACCTATGATTTTTAATAATTTATATTTACCCATTTTTTTCTCCTTCTTTCACATTATATCACATATACTTTTTATTTTTTATCTTTTTCTTCTAATTTTTGATTTTTTTCTTCTTCATTTTTAATTTCTTTCTCTTCTTTTTTAATTTTTTCTTTTTCTTGTTTTGGTTCTTCTTTCTTTTTTTCTTCTTTAGGTGTGTCTTCTTCAAATAGATGATTTAAATCATTTTTTCTTTTCTTTCTTTTGTTTTTCTTTGTAAGTGTTATAAGTACTACTAAAAGTAATAGTATTGTTTCAACACCTAAAACTATTATAATTAGTTTATAGTTTTCGTTTTGTGTCATTAATTCTTTTAATATTTGATCGTTATATCTACTTAGTGTATTATTTATTTTATCATATTCAAAGAATGTTTCGTCTCCTGTTTCAATGTCTATTCCATATATCAAGTAAAAGTCTTTGGTATTTTTATATTTATATGCGTCTATTTCTTCACCATTAAATTTTATTTGTACTTTTTCATAGTTTTCTGGAATTTCTTTTGGTGTTACTGGAAATAATGTTATTCCATTTGTTTTTAGTTCTTTATATAAAGTGTATTCATTAGTTTTTGCGTCATACTTATATAGTGCAGTTTCTCCATCAGTACTTTTTAGTCCTACTAAAGTAAATTTAGTTATTGAACTTACAAAACCTGGTACTTCTATACCATTTATATTTATTGTTTTTTCTTCATATGTAGCAGGTGCAGTTAGAGTACTTGCACGTTTTACTACTGTGTATGATTTTCCATCCACTGTTACTTCTATAGGGTTTTTATCTTTTACATTAACTTTTACTGTGTATTTTTTAGTGCTTCCATTTTCTGCAGTTACTGTGATTTCAAATTTGTTTTCTCCTTCACTTACTGTTTTTTCTCCTAGACCAGTTACTGATGCAGTGCTGTCTTCTGTTTTTGCTGTTAGTGTTACTTTTTCTACATCACTTGGTACATCAACAGAGTATTCAGTTGTGTTTTTATTAAATGCTGGAGTTAGTGTGTAACCTGTTACTCCTAAACTTGATAAATTATTATTTTTACTATAACTTGCTTCTAAATCTTGTTCAGTAATACCTTTTATACTAGCACCACTTATTGATACACTCATGTTAGATTCAGAATCAAAATCAACTATTCTATAAGATTTTACTGATACAGTACTTGTTCCACTTGCGATTATTTTAAAAGTGTATGTGTAAGAAGCAGATGTTTGTGAACCATTACCATAACCGACTACTGGGTTTGTTCCACTTTGTAATTTTAGTTTACTAGAGTCATAACTCATAGTGTATTCCCAGCTACCTAATTTATTACCAGAGTTTATAGATACTGTTACTGTTACAGTGCTTCCAATAACAGCTTGTGAACGGTTAGACCTTACTGATATTGTTCCACTTGCAGCATCTAGTTTATGTAGTGGAAATAAACCTATTAACATAAATGAGAACACAAATATTAATGTTTTAAATAATCCCTTTTTCATTTTTTCCTCCTTAGAATTTTACTACTTTTAATATATATTTTTGGACTCTTAATAAGTCTACTATATCTACTTTTCCATCAAAGTTAGTGTCTGCAGCCTTATTAGTTGCATCTGTTAAAGTTGTTGTTTTTAGTATATGTTTTTGGACTCTTAATAAGTCTACTATATCTACTTTTCCATCTTCATTTGTATCTCCTGTTACAGCAAGTTTATAACTTCTTGATTCTCCACTTGGTACAGTTATTGTTAAGGTTTGATTTGTTTTTAATGTTTCGTTTGCGCCTAGTGTTTTACCATCTTTATTTGTTATTGTTACTGTTGCATTTGAAGCAAATTTTAGTATTGTGTTTATTAGAGAAGATGATGAAGTATCTGGACTTATGTTATACATTATTCCATTTGTTTGTTTAGTTGATAAGTTTGCGATTATTTCATCTATTGTTATATTATCTGTTACTCTTTTAATAGTTATTTTATATGTTCTTTTACTTCCATTTTCTGCAGTTACTATTATTTGTCTTGTTGTTGTATCGCTAGAAAGTGTTACTTCTCCGTCACCTTCTACTGTGCTTAGAGAGTCAGATTTTGTTACTTCAATTTTTACTTTTGTTGTTTCTTTACTTACATATGTTGTGTATTCAAGAACGTCTGTATCAAAGTTATATAGAGAAGTTCCATTTATTTTTATATCTTTTAGTGTGTTAACTGTGTTTGCAATTTTAGGTAGACTTACAACGTCTGGCATATTTTTATATATAGGTATATCAAATTCTATTCTTTGATCTAATTGTTTATTATCTCTATAGGCTTCAAATACTGATACACCTTCAGTAACTGGAGCTTGGACGTTAGTTTGATATTGGTGAGTGTATGATGATTTACCATTATCATATAATGGACTTGTGTTAAATTTTTGGAAATATAATGTGTGTTGTCCAACATCTATGTAACCGTCTGCAATCCAGTAAGCTCCACCAACGATAGCTTTTTCTCTTGTGTTCCATGGTCTTAAGTATGTGTTAGAGCCTCCACAGTTTGCCCCACAGGCATAAGCTAGTCCATTAGTAGTTGGGTCATATCCATCACTATAGTATGCATGTATATTATAGTAGTTATAGTAACCAACTAAGCTATAACTCTTATATTTTTTATTAAATGTACCTGTTATTGATTCATTAGTAGTTCTACCCATTCCTTCTTGTATAGCACGGCTTGCTAGGTGGTCTGGGCTTACATTATAAGTAAAACCTGCTTTTATAAATGTGTCTATATATTTATCATCATCTAAGTAAGTACCTGCAAAAATCTTTTTTAAGTCACTATAGTATTTTTTTGCAGTTGTATAGTCTTTACTATATTCTTTTTTTGAGTCAGTTCCATAGTCATAATTTAATTTTTCAAACATAAATACAAATTTTTCTGTTAAGAAATTTCTTGGGTCTAAGTAGAAAGCATTTACTGCATCAGTTGCTACATACCACCCAGATTCATTTGATAAATATTTTGTATATATAGATTTTGTTGTACTGTTAACATATAAACTATTAAGATAGTTTTTTGTTGATTCTCCACTTACTACGTTATTCCAACTAAGGTTAGTATTTATTGGTGTGAATTCCCATGCTGGGTGCATTTCGTGAAGTTTTACTAAGTATGGAATGTATGAGTCAGGAAAACCTTTATCTTTTAATACTTTTTCATATTCAGGGTTACTTGCAGTTATTTCACTTTTTGTTCTTACATAAGTTGAACAAACATAACCTGTTTCTTTTTTATAATATGTTATTGGGTACCATCCGTCAGAGCATCCTGAACCTGATACTTTTTTACCAGTTATTACTATGTCTGCTCCTGGCATTAGATATGTTTTTAGAGTTGAACTACTTGTTGCTCCTGATCTTACTTGTATAGAAGTTCCATATATTCTTGCATCATATGTGTCTGTGTTATAACTTGGTGTATTTGATGGTGGTGTACCAATTGAAACATAGATACCACAAATGTATCTAACACTTCCTTTAAAATTTATTTTATACCAACCTACTGAACAAGAAGAGTCACCTACATTATAAAGAGTAGAATCAACTAAATCTAAAACATAGTTTCCTGGTAATTCGTCAACATATTGGTATCCAGTACCTGGTCCAGTTCTAACTAGTATGTCGTCTTCTCTAGTATAACCAGCTAATGCGTTTATACTTTTTATGCAAGTTAAACTTAATATGAAAGTAAATATAATAACGCTTAGTTTTTTCATACTGGTACCTCCTTTAATATCAGTTTATATTATATCAAATTTTCATATGTTTTTATTATATTTCACATAAATTTTACACTTTATTTAAAAAGCATAGAATATTCTATGCAATTTGTTTTAATTCATCAATCATTTGACTTATTTCGTTATACAGTTTGTTGTTTGCTTCTTCTAGGGTCATGTTTTCTATTTTAAATGGTTTACCAAATTTTATTTTTAAGTTTTTACTTCTAAATTTATAGGTTCCTGTTACTGCAACTGGGATTATATATGATTCAGTTTTTTCTGCAAGTGATACAGCACCAAATTTAAATGGGAGAAGTTTCTCTTTTGTTTTATTTCTTGTTCCTTCTGGAAATATTCCAATAGCTCCGCCTTTATTTAGGACGTCAAGGGCAGCAGATACTGCATTATCATCTTTTTTTGATCTATCTACAGGGATACACCCAGTTATTTTAAAGAACCATCTTGTTTTAGCACTATCAAAGTATTCTCTTTTAGCCATATAGTGTATTATTCTTTTTGTTGAAATTATAGTGTTACATTGATCCATTAAGTGTATATGGTTTCCTGCGATTACTACACTACCTTCAACACTTAAATTCTCTTTGTTATATATTTTAGGGTTATAGTATAAAATATAAATTGGCTTTAGTATTAATTTAAAAAATTTATAGAAAAAGTTTGTCATATAGAAGCCTCCAGTTCTTCTTTTATTATATTCATTAGTTTTTTGTTTTCTAGTTCTAAGTTATCTGTTACTAATTTATATGGTTTTAGGAATTTAATTTTTATATTTTTTTTAAATAATTTATATTTACCTGTTATTATAAAAGGGACAATAGGAGAAGAAGTTTTTAATGCATATGAAACTGTTCCATATTTAAAAGGCATGATTGTGTCTTTTGTTCTGTTAATTGTGCCTTCAGGGAATATACAAAGAAGTTCTTCATTATTTAATGCTTCTATACTTCTTAGTTTTACTGATTCATCTTTAATAGACCTATCTACTGGAATTGTACCAGCACTCATAAATAAGGGTTTTAATACTCCTTTATGTAGCTCTTTTTTTGCTAAAAATCTTATTGTTCTTTTTGTACTAGACATTATAAGTAATGGGTCAAAGTTATTTGTATGGTTACCTGCTAGTATGCATCTACCATTTTTAGGAATGTTTTCTTTATCTATGATTTGAACTTTATAAGTAAACGTCATAAATAGCTTTATAACAGGTCTAGCAATTCTATATAATATATATTTTTTCATAGTACTCCTTATGGTTTAATTATAAATAAAATTAAGTGGTTTTTCAAGGTTGACAAATAGTGATTTATATGGTACAATTAATGCAGAAAAAGGGGGTACTTTTTTTATGACTAATAAATATTCTGAATTAATTAATAATTTAAAAACTTTACGTGAAAAGGTTATTTTAAAGAATGTTGGTGTTAGTGCTTTAGCTGTACTGATTGCTTTTAATATGTTAGGTTCACCTAAGAAAACTAATGCTACAAATGAAGAAAAAAATAGTAGTTCTCAAGAATTAGTTATTGCTCATGATAAATTAGTAAGTTATAGTTTAGAAAATCATTCTATTAGTAGTAATTTAATGAATGATTATAATTTTGATGGCTTAAAAAAATATGATTTTTCTTCTATTAACGAAAGTAAAGCTATAGAAGAAGAACCCCATGAGTTAACTTTAGAAGAAAAGAGAGAGTTTTTGTGTGGAGTTTTTGATGTTACTGATGAAGAACTTGATAAAGTATTTGGTGGAATTTTTGCTGAAGCTCAAGAGGATAGTATAGAAGATACTGTTGCAGTTGCTTGTACTGTATTTAATAGATCTATAAGTAAAGTTTGGGTTCAATCTACAGCTAATGCATTTGGTATTAATAAAGATGATGTTACAATTTATGATATTTTTACTGCACCTAGTCAATTTTCAGTTATTTCTGATGGAAGATATAAATTATTTTTAGGAATTACTGAAGGAGATAGATATGAAGCTGTACTTAATTATTTTTATGATACAGTAACTGAAACAGATAAAGCTAAAGAAGATGTTTATAATGAAGAAAGTTATCATAACTTCTTATCTTTTAGGGCTAATGGTTGTGAAAAACCAGGTAGAGTTAAGTTTTCTAGTAGAGGTAATAATTATTTCTCTGTTTTAGATGAAGAAGATATTATTCCTTTAGAAGAGAGAAGCTATTATCAAAATATGTTAGAAATTGAAGATGATTATGGTTTAACATTAAAGTAGAACTTACACTATGTAGGTTCTTTTTTTTATGGCATATTCTTTATTTACTCATATACTATTAGGGAAAGAGAGGTTTTATGAAAAAGTTAAGTTATATAGTAGGTGTTTTAGTTTTAGGTCTTGCTTGTTTTGGAATGATTTATTATGGATTCAGTAAAAATAATGAGGGTGAAAAGATAGTTGTTGCTGAAGTTACTCATAGTGTGTTTTATGCTCCTTTTTATGTTGCTATTCATAATGGTTATTTTGAAGAAGAAGGGCTTGATGTTGATGTTGTTTTAACAAGTGGTGCTGATAAGGTTGCTAGTGCAGTTTTATCAGGAGATGCTAATATAGGGCTTAGTGGACTTGAAG